>NZ_PJDK01000001.1:0-116535 GCF_002837615.1 Klebsiella sp. X1-16S-Nf21 | reverse complement strand
CGCGTAAAGCCGCGGTGGAAGCCGCTATCGCCCGCGCCAAAGCGCGTAAAGCCGAACAGCAGGTCGCGCCGGTGGAAGCCCCGGTAGCCGAGCCGGTCGACCCGCGTAAAGCCGCGGTGGAAGCCGCCATCGCCCGTGCCAAAGCGCGTAAAGCCGAACAGCAGGCTGCGCCGGTGGAAGCCCCGGTAGCCGAGCCGGTCGACCCGCGTAAAGCCGCGGTGGAAGCCGCCATCGCCCGCGCCAAAGCGCGCAAAGCCGAACAGCAGGCCGCACAACCGGATCTCGCGTCAGCCGCAGCCAATGACGACCCACGCAAAGCGGCCGTCGCCGCGGCGATCGCCCGCGTTCAGGCGCGTAAAGCAACACAGCAGGCAGTTAACGAGGAATAAATGGTTTTCAGAATCGCAAGCTCCCCCTATACCCATAACCAGCGGCAGACCTCGCGTATTATGCTGCTGGTGCTGCTCGCCGCCGTGCCTGGCATTGTGGTCCAGACCTGGTTTTTCGGCTGGGGTACCGTACTGCAGATTGTCCTCGCCGCATTGACGGCCTGGGCAACGGAAGCCGCTATTCTCAAACTGCGCAAACAGCATATTGTGGCGACCCTGAAGGACAACTCCGCCCTGCTCACTGGCCTGTTGCTGGCGGTGAGTATTCCACCGCTGGCCCCCTGGTGGATGGTGGTGCTCGGCACTGCCTTTGCCGTGGTGATCGCCAAGCAGCTGTACGGTGGATTAGGCCATAACCCCTTCAACCCGGCGATGATCGGCTACGTCGTGCTGTTGATTTCATTCCCGGTACAGATGACCTCCTGGCTGCCTTCATATGAAATTGCCGCCCAGGTTCCGGCGTTCAGCGATGTGCTGCAGATGATCTTCACCGGGCATACCGCCGCCGGGGGCGACATGGCCAGCCTGCGACTGGGTATCGACGGCATCAGCCAGGCCACCCCGCTGGATACCTTTAAAACCTCTCTGCATGCCGGGCATAGCGTCCAGCAGGTGCTGCAATTGCCGGTTTACGGTGGCGTACTGGCGGGCCTCGGCTGGCAGTGGGTGAATATCGCCTGGCTGGCGGGCGGTCTGTTCCTGCTGTGGCAGAAAGCGATCCGCTGGCATATTCCGGTCAGCTTTCTCGTTAGCCTTGGGCTGTGTGCCACCCTCGGCTGGTTATTCTCGCCGCAAAGCCTGGCGTCGCCGCAGATGCATTTGTTCTCTGGCGCCACCATGCTCGGTGCTTTCTTTATTCTGACCGACCCGGTGACGGCTTCAACAACCAACCGCGGCCGCCTGATCTTCGGCGCCCTCGCCGGCCTGCTGGTGTGGCTTATTCGCAGCTTCGGCGGTTACCCGGATGGCGTGGCATTTGCCGTTCTGCTGGCGAATATTACCGTGCCGCTGATCGATTATTACACGCGCCCGCGCGTGTACGGCCACCGTTGAGAGAGCGATGATGTTAAAAACGATGCGAAAACACGGCGTCACGCTGGCGCTGTTTGCCGCCGGATCCACCGGGCTGACGGCGGCGATCAATGAACTGACGAAAAGCACTATCGATCAGCAGGCGGCCCTGCAGCAGAAAGCGTTATTTGATCAGGTCTTACCCGCCGACCGCTATAATAACGATCTGCTCAAGAGCTGCTATCTGGTCAGCGCCCCGGCGCTGGGCAAAGGCCAGCATAAAGTGTGGATAGCCAAAAATAACGACCAGCCGATCGGCGCGGTGATGGAAGCCACCGCGCCGGATGGCTATTCCGGGGCAATACAGCTGTTGGTTGCTGCCGATTTTAGCGGCACGGTCCTCGGCACCCGCGTGACCGAGCATCATGAAACGCCGGGCCTGGGCGATAAAATCGAGCTTCGCCTGTCGGACTGGATCACCCATTTTGCCGGGAAAGTCATCCACGGTCAGGGCGACAGCCATTGGGCGGTCAAAAAAGATGGCGGCGATTTTGACCAGTTCACCGGCGCCACCATCACCCCCCGGGCGGTGGTCAATGCCGTTAAGCGCGCAGGCCTGTATGCACAAACGCTGCCTGCGCAACTTCCTGAATTCACCGCCTGTGGAGAATGACCATGAGCGAAGTTAAAGACGTCATCGTCCAGGGCCTGTGGAAAAATAACTCCGCCCTGGTTCAGCTGTTAGGGATGTGCCCTCTGCTGGCGGTCACCTCGACCGCCACCAACGCCCTCGGGCTGGGTCTGGCGACCACCCTGGTGCTAACCTTAACCAACCTGACCATCTCCAGCCTGCGCCGCTGGACGCCGGCGGAGATCCGGATCCCCATCTACGTGATGATCATCGCCTCGGTGGTGAGCGTCGTGCAGATGCTGATCAACGCCTATGCCTTCGGCCTCTATCAGTCGCTGGGGATTTTCATCCCGCTTATTGTGACCAACTGCATCGTGGTCGGCCGCGCCGAAGCCTTTGCCGCCAAAAAAGGGCCGGCGCTGTCGGCACTGGATGGCTTTTCTATCGGCATGGGCGCCACCTGCGCGATGTTTGTGTTGGGCTCCCTGCGCGAGATCCTTGGCAATGGCACCCTGTTTGACGGCGCCGACAGCCTGCTTGGTAGTTGGGCAAAGGTGCTGCGCATCGAGGTTTTCCATACGGATACCCCCTTCCTGCTGGCTATGCTGCCGCCAGGCGCCTTTATTGGCCTCGGCATGATGCTGGCGGTAAAATACCTCATCGATGAACGTAGCAAGCAGCGGAAGGCGCAAGCGGCCCGGGCCGTTTCTGTCGCCCCGTCTGACGTGACAGGGAAAGCGTAACATGAACAAAGCCAAACGCCTGGCGATCCTCACCCGGCTGCGGGAAAACGATCCCCATCCCACTACCGAACTGCATTTCAGTTCGCCGTTCGAGTTGCTGATTGCCGTTCTGCTTTCTGCACAGGCCACCGATGTCAGCGTCAACAAAGCGACAGCCAAACTCTATCCGGTGGCCAATACGCCCGCAGCGATGCTGGCGCTGGGGGTGGATGGGGTGAAATCGTATATCAAGACTATCGGCCTGTTTAACAGCAAAGCGGAAAACGTCATCAAAACCTGCCGCATCCTGCTGGAGCAGCACAACGGCGAGGTGCCGGAAGACAGAGCGGCGCTGGAGGCGCTGCCCGGCGTGGGCCGTAAAACCGCCAACGTGGTACTAAACACCGCCTTTGGCTGGCCGACTATCGCCGTGGACACGCACATCTTCCGCGTCTGCAATCGGACGCAATTCGCCCCTGGCAAGAACGTTGAGCAGGTGGAAGAGAAGCTTCTGAAGGTGGTCCCCGCCGAGTTTAAGGTCGACTGTCATCACTGGTTGATCCTGCATGGACGTTATACCTGCATTGCCCGCAAACCGCGCTGCGGCTCCTGCCTGATTGAAGACCTCTGCGAATTTAAAGAGAAAGTCTACGCCTGATCCCTTCTTCTGAGCCATAACTTAACCCTGAGTTATGGCTCGAATTTGTGCATTTAACCCGCCGTTAACACCAGAAAATGTCTCTTATGATGGGTAATAATCCGGCTATATAACGAACAATCAGTGCTTTCATTTTTTCTCGATGCAAAATTTCTATACATTTGTGATCGAGATCATGCTCGCAACTTTATGTTGATTATATGTTGTGAAAATGAAAACAAATGTCAGGCAATACAACGATTGAGCAAAGATTACCAGGATAATAGACCATTAATTTTTAGGATAATGGACCATATCACTACCCATAAGGTCAATCAGTAGAATATATCGCCTTTTTAACGAAATCAGACTGATGAAAAAGATAAAAATAGCAATCATAACAAAACGGTGAAATTTAACTCTGGATAACATTCATATGTCCGGAGCATTATGCCACCCACATTATGTGTAACAGTTTATTACAAAGGCCTTGCCTGATGCGCCAGGATAGTGAACATTACCTGCCGTTTTCCCTCCCAAAATAACTATAAAGGCGGCGGTCCAACGAGATTGCGCCCCGAACACCCCCCAGTAAATATGGGATGTAAAAAAAGAGGTATATGTGTCTACTGCAAACAATAAACCAGCAGAAAGCGTGAGTCTGAACGCTTTCAAACAACCACGCGCGTTCTATCTCATTTTCTCGATCGAGTTATGGGAGCGTTTTGGTTATTACGGCCTGCAAGGGATCATGGCCGTTTACCTGGTAAAACAGCTGGGTATGTCGGAAGCGGATTCCATTACTCTGTTCTCCTCCTTTAGCGCGCTGGTCTATGGTCTGGTTGCTATTGGCGGCTGGCTGGGCGATAAAGTGCTGGGCACCAAACGTGTCATCATGCTGGGCGCTATCGTGCTGGCCATCGGCTATGCGCTGGTGGCCTGGTCCGGCCATGATGCTGCCATCGTCTATATGGGTATGGCGACCATCGCCGTCGGTAACGGCCTGTTCAAAGCCAACCCGTCCTCCCTGCTTTCTACCTGCTACGACAAAAACGATCCCCGTCTGGACGGTGCATTCACCATGTACTACATGTCCATCAACATCGGTTCGTTCTTCTCGATGCTGGCAACCCCGTGGCTGGCTGCTCGCTTCGGCTGGAGCGTGGCGTTTGCCCTCAGCGTGGTGGGGATGGTGATCACGATTATTAACTTTGCCTTCTGCCAGAAATGGGTAAAACAGTACGGTTCGAAACCGGACTTTGCCCCAGTGCACATGGGCAAACTGCTGGCGACCATCGCTGGCGTGGTGGTGCTGGTCGCCATCGCCACCTGGCTGCTGCACAACCAGGGCATCGCACGTATGGTGCTGGGCGTCGTCGCACTGGGTATCGTCGTGATTTTCGCCAAAGAAACCATCGGTCTGAAAGGTGCCGCGCGTCGTAAAATGATCGTCGCCTTCCTGCTGATGGTAGAAGCGATTGTCTTCTTCGTACTGTACAGCCAGATGCCGACCTCTCTGAACTTCTTCGCGATTCGTAACGTTGAGCACTCGATCCTCGGTATCGCCTTCGAACCGGAACAGTATCAGGCGCTGAACCCGTTCTGGATCATGATTGGTAGCCCTATTCTGGCAGCCATTTATAACAAGATGGGCGACCGCCTGCCGATGCCGCACAAGTTCGCTATCGGCATGGTACTGTGCTCCGGCGCGTTCCTCGTCCTGCCTTTAGGGGCGAAGTTCGCCAGCGACGCCGGCATCGTCTCGGTTAACTGGCTCATTCTGAGCTACGCGCTGCAGTCTATTGGTGAGCTGATGATTTCCGGCCTCGGCCTGGCGATGGTCGCTCAGCTGGTTCCGCAGCGTCTGATGGGCTTCATTATGGGCAGCTGGTTCCTCACTACCGCCGGCGCGGCGATCATCGCCGGGAAAATCGCCAACCTGATGGCGGTGCCGGAAAACGTCACCGATCCGCTGGTGTCGCTGGAAGTGTACGGCCACGTGTTCCTGCAGATTGGTATCGTCACCGCGGTTATCGCCGCCCTGATGCTGCTCACGGCGCCGAAGCTGAACCGTATGACTCAGGACGACAGCGCGGACCTGAAAGCACGCGAAACCGCGGCAGCCTGACGCCGCAGGGAAAACCAATTATTTTTAAGCCGCTAACGTTAGGTTAGCGGCTTTTTTTTTACCCCTGGCGGGACTAACATACAGAAAACTGCAGCCACGAGGAGTTACGCATGAAACTGTTCTACAAACCCGGCGCCTGTTCCCTGGCCTCGCATATCGCCCTGCGCGAAAGCGGCCTGGATTTCACGTTGCAGAGCGTGGACCTGGCCAAAAAACGGCTGGAAAACGGGGATGATTATCTGCTGATCAACCCGAAAGGTCAGGTGCCCGCGTTGCTGCTGGATGATGACATCCTGCTCACTGAGGGCGTGGCTATTATGCAGTACATCGCCGATCAGGTGCCGGACCGCCATCTGCTGGCGCCAGTGGGCTCCATTGCCCGCTACCAGACCCTGGAGTGGCTGAATTACGTGGCCACCGAGCTGCATAAAGGCTTTACCCCGCTGTTCCGCCCGGATACCCCGGAAGACTATAAGCCTGTCGCGCGGGCGTTGCTCGAGAAGAAACTGCAGTATGTTGATACGTCGCTGGAAGATAAACAGTGGCTGACCGGCCATCGCTTTACTATCGCCGATGGCTATCTGTTCACCGTGCTGCGCTGGGGCTATGGCATAAAACTGGATATGGCTGCCTATGGTCATATCGACAGCTGGATGGCGCAGGTGGCAGCGCGTCCGGCGGTGGCGGCCGCACTGGCGGCTGAAGGCTTAAAATAAGGCCTGAACCTGCCCGGCGGACCGTCGGGCAGGCCCGGGGAGTTACAGCCGGGTGGCGCTGAAGCAGTGCTCCGGTACGGCAATGCGATCCTGCGCCGCCACCACCTGCAGTTCATACTCTTGCATGTTTTTGGTGGTGAGCATGATCTCGTACACCGCGGCGGTAACGTGCTCAAGCGCATCGCGCAGGCTGGCACCCTGCAGCAGTTTCACCAGCAGCAGTCCACTGGTCACATCGCCGACGCCAACCGGCTGACGCAGGCCAAAATCCACCAGCGGCCGACTGATATGCCAGGCTTCTTCGGCCGTCACCAGCAGCATCTCAAAACGATCCATGCTCAGACCGGCGCGGGAAAGATGTTTAACCAACACCACCTCCGGCCCCTGGGCAATCAGCTCCCGCGCAGCAGCTACCGCTTCGCTGACGCTGGCGACCGGATGACCGCACAGGATCTCCAGCTCAACCAGATTCGGCGCAATAATATCGCTGGCCGGCAGCGCATAGCGCACGTGGAATTCCGCCACGCCGGGCGCGACGATACACCCTTTCTCCGGATGGCCCATCACCGGGTCACAAAAGTACTTCGCCGCCGGATTGGCCGCTTTCACCTGACGCACGATACCGAGGATATGCTCGCCCTGTTCAGCGGAACCGAGGTAGCCGCTCAGAACCGCATCGCAGGTCTGCAGCTTGTCGATGTCGGCAATGCCCTGGACGATCTCCGTCAGGTGTGAAGGCGGCATCACGCAACCGGTCCATTTACCGTATTGCGTATGGTTGGAGAACTGAACGGTATTCAGGGGCCAGACATTGGCGCCCAGACGGCGCATCGGAAACTCGGCGGCACTGTTGCCGGCGTGGCCAAACACAACGTGAGACTGAATGGCGAGGATGTTCTTCATTTTCTTACCACAACCCTAAAAAGAAAAAGGGCGTGGTTTCCCACGCCCTGGTTTTATTTTTTATTTCCAGCAGACCAGGCAGTAATTCTTTTTACCGCGACGCAGTAAGGTGTAGCGGCCGAACAGACGGTCGCTGTCGCTGAATACATATTCCGGGTCGGCCTGTTTTTCACCGTTGATGGTCACCGCGTTCGAGGCAACGGTTTTACGCGCCTGACCGCGGGACGGCTGCAGCTCGGAATCCACCAACGCCTGCAGGAGATCGGCGCCTTTTTCCATTTCGATCATCGGCACGCCATCCTGCGCCAGCTGTTCGAAATCTGCTTCGCTCAGGTCGCTCAGGTTACCGTTGAACAGGCTTTCGGTAATGCGCTTCGCCGCTTCCAGGCCTTCTTCGCCGTGGACCAGGCGCGTCACCTGCTCTGCCAGCACGTACTGGGCGCGCGGCGCTTTACCGCTGTTTTTGTCTTCTTCTTCCAGAGCATTGATCTCCGCCATGTCCATAAAGGTGAAGAACTTGAGGAAGCGATAGACATCAGCATCCGCGGTGTTGATCCAGAACTGGTAGAATTTGTACGGACTGGTTTTCTTCGGATCCAGCCACACGGCGCCGCCTTCGGTTTTACCGAATTTGGTGCCGTCTGCTTTGGTGATCAGCGGAACCGTCAGGCCAAACACCTGGTTCTGGTGCAGGCGACGGGTCAGATCGATACCGGAGGTGATGTTGCCCCACTGGTCGGAGCCGCCGATCTGCAGCGCTACGCCGTGCAGCTTGTTCAGGCAGGCAAAGTCGTACCCTTGCAGCAGGTTGTAGGAGAACTCGGTAAAGGAGATACCCTGATCGTCACGATTCAGACGCTGCTTCACCGCTTCTTTGTTGATCATCTGGTTAACAGAGAAGTGTTTGCCGATATCGCGCAGGAAGGTCAGCACGTTCATGCTGCCAAACCAGTCATAGTTGTTCGCCGCGATCGCCGAGTTGTCGCCACAGTCAAAATCAAGGAACGGGGCCACCTGTTTGCGGATTTTATCCACCCACTCCTGCACGGTATCCTCGGTATTTAGCTTACGCTCAGCGGCTTTAAAGCTTGGGTCGCCAATCAGACCGGTTGCGCCGCCCACCAGCGCTACAGGTTTATGACCTGCCTGCTGGAAGCGTTTCAGGCATAACAATGGAACAAGATGCCCCAAATGCAAGCTGTCAGCGGTAGGATCGAAGCCGCAATAGAGCGCGATCGGGCCTTGCGCCAGTCGCTCTGCTAACGCTTCCTCGTCCGTCACCTGGGCTACCAGCCCCCGCTCTTGCAATTGTTTAATCAAGTTACTGCTTGCCATCAAATTCTCCATGTATAAACGACTGCACCTCTGCCGGTACACGACTTTTCGCCAGATGCGAAAAGTACATAGAATAAAGCGCCGGCCCTTTCAGCGCCAGCGCTTCGATAACTAATTTCGGCGTTTACGGTGCCAGGCGGTCTATTTTCCAGGCGCCATTATCACGCTGGTATAAAAAGCGGTCATGCAGCCGATGTTCGCCCCCCTGCCAGAACTCCATCTGCTCGACGCTGACGCGGAATCCGCCCCAGAAACTCGGCAGCGGCACTTCCCCCTGCTGGAATTTCTGCTTCAGCTCGAGGAATTTGCTCTCCAGGATCCCGCGGGCGGAAATGCGACTGGACTGCTGGGAGACCCAGGCGCCGATTTGGCTATCGCGCGGGCGGCTGTGGAAATATTTGACCACCTCCAGCGTCGACAAGCGCTCCGCTTTGCCGATCACCATCACCTGGCGCTCCAGCATATGCCACGGAAACAGCAGGCTCACCTGGGGATTTTTTTCAATCTGATGGGCTTTGCGGCTGCCAAGGTTGGTATAAAACACCAGCCCTTTTTCATCGTAATGCTTCAGCAGCACAATACGCTGGTAAGGTTGGCCGCGCTCATCAACGGTAGCAACCACCATCGCGGTCGGGTCTGCGAGTTTCGCGTCACAGGCCTGACGCAGCCAGCGTTCAAACAGCGGCAGGGGTTCAGCAGGAAGATCGTGGCGACGCAAACCGCCACGGGTATATTCACGGCGCAAGTGCGCGATTTGCTGGAGTTCGTCGTTATCAGACATGGCCATTGAGGATGTAGTCATAAGGTGGCGTTATTGTGCGCCCCCCCGACAGAAATCTCAACGTTTGGCCGTCTGCAGCTGACAGTTATCGAGGATGATGCGATCGCGTTTATAGACGGTAGCGGTATCGCCCTTCGACCAGAAGACGTAGACGCCGTCGGTGTAGCGCGCCCCCGAAGCCGACAGCCCCTCAGCCAGGTTCAGTTGCTGATTATCATAGATAAAACTCACCTGCTGGCGGGTGTTATTGCGATGGACCGTTAACGGTTTCTGGTCGCATTGATACTCCAGCGTGTCCGTCTGCATCCGCTCGACAAACTGGTTGTAGTAGCTACAGCCCGCCAGCATAAAAGGTACAACTGCGATAAGAATTTTTTTCATTCGTTTGCCTTCGACTTTCCCGGTCACGGAGGGCACTCCGCCCTCCGCTTAATTTGTCCAGTTTACCGGTCGCGCCGTGTTTAAGATTTCAGTTAACTCCGATTCTGCGGCGGGTTAGCCGGGAAAATGGCGCCCAGCACCGTGGCTTCGCTGGCGCCGGTCACTGAGGGAAGATTACCCGGCAGCCCAGCCAGCGTGCGCCAGGCCAGCCAGGCAAAGGCCAGCGCCTCCATATCATCGCCGCTGATCCCCGCCTCATCGGTGGTGGAGACTTCGGTTCCCGGCAGCAGTGCCGCCAGGCGCGCCATTAACAAGGGGTTACGCGCGCCGCCGCCGCACACTAACAAACGCTCGCAGCCGCCGCTTAACAATACCTGCTCACTGATGGTCACAGCGGTTAATTCCGCCAGCGTGGCCTGCACATCCTGCCCACGCAGTCCCGAATAACGGGCCAGATGTTTTTCCAGCCAACCGTAATTGAAATATTCACGACCGGTGCTTTTCGGCGCCGGTAAAGCAAACCACGGATCGCTCAGCATGTCCTGCAGCAGCGGCAGCAGCACTTTACCTTCGCTGGCCCACTGGGCATCCTTATCATACGGTTTACCCTGCTGACGCCAGATCCAGGCGTCCAGCAACATATTTCCCGGCCCGGTATCATAGCCGCGCACCGGCTGCCCCGGCACCAGCAGCGACACGTTGGCGATGCCACCGATATTCAGCACCATCCGCCGTTCAATGGGATGCGCCAGCAGCGCATGATGAAATGCCGGGACCAACGGCGCCCCCTGCCCGCCAAGCGCCATATCACGCCGGCGAAAATCCCCCACCACCGTGACTCCGGTATGCGCGGCGATCTGGTTGTTGTCGCCGATTTGCAGCGTGTGCGGCGCGTCGCCTTGCGGTTCATGCCATACGGTCTGTCCATGGCAGCCGATAGCGATAACGTCGGTGGGCTTGAGATTTTCCTGGCGCATCAGCGCCAGTACGGCATCGGCAAACAGCCGCCCCAGACGAGTGTCCAGACGCCCCAGTTGTGAGAGGGTCAACGACTGGCCCTGGCAAATCGCGAGGATCTCTTCTTTTATTGGGTGTGGTATGGGCCAGGTGAGACTGGCCTGCTGCGCTACGATGTTTTCGTTGATGGCGGCCAATACGACATCGATACCATCAAGGCTGGTACCGGACATAACGCCAATAAAGCGACCCGATCTCATACGTTTTTCCTTCATTCCATGACCCTCGTATACGCCTCACTCCACCATAAAGCGCCCGCTAATGCTATGTTGTTATAATACTTTTTAACAATAGAGCGACATTTCAGAGAACACCGTAAAGAACCGGCGTTTAGTTTAGGTTGAAGCATCATTAATTATTATTTTTTGTATAGTCAGGGCGGAAGCTATGCCCGCCGGCGACTAAATGCCATATAATTAACCGTATGGACGTTCAATTGAACACCTTCGGTGAACAGGAGATTCATAAATGATTTTACGTGTTTTGGCTGTATCGATGATTGGTTTTACGCTCGCAGGCTGCGTGAGCAGCAGCGGCCTGTCCGGCGACGTTTATTCCGCATCTGAAGCCAAACAGGTGCAGAGCGTAACTTACGGTACGATTGTGCATACGCGCGCCGTGCAGATCCAGAGCGGCGACGACAGCAATGCCATCGGCGCCATTGGCGGTGCAGTGCTCGGCGGGTTCCTCGGCAACACCATCGGCGGCGGTACCGGACGCTCTCTTGCCACCGCGGCTGGCGCAGTCGCGGGCGGCGTCGCAGGCCAGGGCGTTCAGGGTGCAATGAACAAAACCCAGGGCGTAGAACTGGAAATCCGTAAGGATGATGGCAACACCATTCTGGTGGTGCAGAAACAGGGCAGCACGCCGTTCTCTGTGGGTCAGCGCGTCGCCATTGCCGGCAGCGGCAGCCAGGTCACCGTTTCTCCTCGATAACCCCCCTTGCGATGCGGCCCGTTGCGCCGCATCGTATTTTTCAGCCGCGGTTATTCCACCGTAATAGATTCGTATTAGCAATCAGATATATTATATTCAAGTAGTTCATCAATCATTGCGCCTGCGCAATATCTTATCTCACCGCCCCCACTACTCTCAGATTGTCATAATACTTTGTCGACTGAACGTCGCTGTTGCTTTTCTCTCTGGGATCTTGCCTATGCTCAAACATGTCAATCATGTTGCTAAACGTTTTATTATATATGTTTTTATTTGCTTACTGGCCGGGTTCGGCATTGCCGGAGTGACCGCTTTTTTTCATACCAGTTTCAGCACTACCTCATCAATATTATTTCCTCTACTGACCAGCTTTCTGATGGTCTTTCATATTACTATTGCCTGTTTTATGGGCATGAAATACTGGAGCAGCAAGCGCCGCCTGTACCTTACACCTGTTGCTTTCGGCTTTGCCTGTTCAGCGCTGCTGATGCTGGGCACCCTCAGCAGCTATCCGGACTGGCTTACCTGCAGCACGACCCCGGTCATTAATCAAAATGACGCCGTTATCTATTATTTCTTTCGCAATATAATGATGGCTGTATTATTCATGTCATCTATTGTTTTGTATTACTTCCGCCAGCGCATCATGCACTCGCTGAAAGCACACATAATTACATTCGCGGCATGTATCGTTTTTACATTAACAATTATTTTTTTATCGTGGGTGTACTCCAGCCACTCGCCGTGGCTGAGCGTCAATTTTATCGACGATCTTAGCCATACCTTCACGCCACTGTGGCAAAGTATTATCGGCTGGCTGCTGATGGCTATCTGGTTTATCACGCTTATTTTATTAATTAGCCTGAGTAAATTACGCAATATTTTCTGGTTTAGCGGCGCTTTTTTTTGCAGCGCTTATCTTTACACCCTCTTCCAGCTAGTCTCCACCGCCGGGGACCTCGATCAGACCTGGTACCAGGCGCGTTTTTTCGAAACGCTTTGTACCCTGTTCCTGATTCTGGTGCTGCTGGTCGACGTCTTTATGCTCTACCGTGAGTCTAACCATAAGTATATCAACTCGTACCAGAACTCGATTCGCGACCCGTTGACCCGGCTTTATAACCGCAGCTTCTTCTACGACACCCTGAACCAGCAGCTGGCGAAGGTAAACCCCCAGCATCCGCTGTCAGTGATTATCAGTGACCTCGATCATTTCAAACGCATCAATGATAACTATGGCCACGTCGCCGGCGACAAGGTGATCCAGTTTGCCGCCTCGGTACTGGAGAACCATTCGCGCGCGGATGACGCTGCTGCCCGCATTGGCGGTGAGGAGTTTGCCCTGCTGCTGGTCAACACCGCCGAGAAAGACGCCCTGGCGATCGCCGAGCGTATCCGCCAGGCCGTCAACGCTGAGCAAAACCATCTGCCGGAGCGAATGACCATCAGTATGGGGTTGTATACGACGCGCGATAGAAGCGTGAGCGCAGAAACGTGCGTCGAGCGCGCAGATGCGGCCATGTATGAAGCGAAAAACAGCGGGCGTAATCGGGTGGTGGTCTGGCGTCACCCTGGCGACTAAAAAAAACGGCCCGGGGCAACCCGGGCCGCAAAGGATTAATCTTTTGCCTGGAGATCGAGGATATTTTGTTCAAGTTTACGAATTAAGTGGAGCAACGTTTCCACTTCCTGCTTTGACACCCCCGACAGGATTTCATCGCGGGTCTTGCCTATCACCTCTTCCATCTCATTGATCAACGGTTCAGCTTTTTCAGTGAGCTTGATGCGTTTGGCCCGCCGGTCGCTTGAACAGGTCTGGCGAGAAATAAGCCCTTTCTCCTCCAGCTGATCGAGCGTGCGCACCAGCGACGGCTGTTCAATGCCGATGGCTTTCGCCAGCTGGATCTGCGACTGCTCAGGCGGCAGCTGATGGATGTTATGCAGCGTGACCCAGTGAGTCTGCGTTAACTCCAGAGGTTTCAGGCGATGGTCGATTAGCGCGCGCCAAACGCGGACTAAACGTGCCAGATCAGAACCAAGTGGCGATTCCAATTTCATCTCCTTATAATTAGCTTGCTAAGTTATTATACTGATTTTAGAATAGTGTGCAGCATTTGAATTATCAAAACAAATGAATTACTTGATTCAACAAAAACCAAAACAATGATTTACACTGTTATAGCGTAGCACGCTCTGAGGTTACCCCTGTAATGGCAAAGGATTTTTGCTTGTGAAACTGAGTCTTAACACATCCGGATTGCCGCTGCAGGACCTGGTGTTCGGCGCGTCCGTCTATTTCCCTCCGCTGTTCAAAGCCGTCTTATTAGGTTTTTTTATCTGGTTGTTTTTACATCGTCAGCTGCGTGACTGGATGTATGCCGGCGACATCTGGCATCCCCTGCTGATGGATCTCTCCCTGTTCGCGCTCTCGGTCTGTCTGGCCCTGGTGTTACTGATTGCCTGGTGATCTCCTTGCTATGAAAAAACTAAAATATCTGTCAACGCTGTTGGTTGCGGCCATCGCCCTGATCGCCGCATGGCTGTTATGGAATTTCTACACCCAGTCCCCCTGGACCCGCGACGGCAAAGTGCGTGCAGAGCAGGTCGGGATCACCCCTCAGGTCTCCGGTAGCATTCTGCAGTTGAACGTGACGGACAACCAACGGGTCAACGCCGGGGATGTTCTGTTCACTATCGACGACACCCCCTACCGTATCGCCGTGCTGAACGCCCAGGCGCAGCAGGCGAAAGCGCAAGCCGAGGTGGCGAAAGCGCAGGCTGAGCAAACGAAGGCCGCCAGCGAGGCACGTCGTCGTCACAACCTGTCGCAGAATGCGATCTCGGCTGAAGATCTTGAGAACGTCAACACCGCGCTGAATACGGCCACCACCAACCTGGCGGCCGCCAGAGCGGGACTGGGCGTCAGCGAAGCGATGCTGAAACATGCGCAATGGCAGCTAAGCCAAACAACGGTCAAAGCGCCAGTGGACGGCTGGGTGACCAACCTCTCCACCCGCGTCGGCGATTACGCCACTACCGGCCACCCGGTCTTTGCTCTGGTAGACAGCCACTCGTTTTACGTGCTGGGCTACTTTGAAGAGACCAAACTGCGTCATATCCGCATCGGCGATCCGGCGCAGATTATTCTCTACAGTAATCAGCAGACGCTGCACGGGCATGTCGCCAGCATCGGCCGGGCAATTGTCGATCAGAGCGTGGAACAGGGAACCGGGCTGGTGGCCAACATCAAACCGAATATCCCCTGGGTACGCCTCGCGCAGCGCGTTCCGGTGCGGATTGCCTTTAATGAGCTACCGGCGGACGTCACTCTGGTCTCCGGCACCACCTGCACTGTCTCGATCGGCGGGCAGTAATGAATCTGCAGGCCCTGTCGTGGCGCACACTGCCCTGGGTTAAAGCCACCCGTCCACAGTGGCGATACGCGTTGCGTAACGGCATCGCTATGTGTCTCGCGTTAAGCATCGCCTACGCGCTGGATCTCGATGAGCCGTACTGGGCGATGACCTCCGCGGCAGTGGTCAACTTTCCCACCGTCGGCGGCGTGATCAGTAAAAGCTTTGGCCGCATCGCCGGCAGCCTGCTCGGCGCCTGCGCCGCCCTGCTGCTGGCGGGCCATACGCTGAACGATCCCTGGCTGTTTCTGTTCAGTATTTCCGGCTGGCTGGCGCTGTGCACCTGGGCCTGCGCGCTGTTCACCAACAACGTGGCCTACGCCTTTCAGCTTGCCGGCTATACCTGCGCCATCATCGCGTTTCCGGTGATTAACATCAGCGACAGCTACGAACTTTGGGTGATCGCTCAGTCGCGCGTCTGCGAAGTCATCGTTGGGATCCTCTGCGGCGGACTCATGATGATGATCCTGCCCAGCACCTCCGACGGCAGCAACCTGCTGACGGCCCTGAAAACCATGCACGCCCGGCTGCTGGAGCACGCCAGCCTGCTGTGGGTGCCGGAGACGACGGATGCCATCCGCACCGCTCACGAAAGCGTGATTGGTCAGATCCTCACCATGAACCTGCTGCGCATCCAGGCCTTCTGGAGTCACTACCGCTTCCGTCGGCAGAATCCCCTGCTGAACTACCTGCTGCATCAGCAGCTCCGAATGACCAGCGTCATTTCCAGTCTGCGACGTATGTTGCTGAACTGGCCGGACGCGCCGGCGAACACTCGTCAGGTGCTGGAGTCGCTGCTTGCTGAACTCGCTGCTCCCCATGCTGACAGCTATCATGTCGCCCGCATTCTGGCGCCTCTGGCGCCGCCGCCGGATGCCGATTACCGTCATATCGCCTTTTGGGCGCGACTGCGCTATTTCTGTCGCATTTATCTGGAAAGCAGTCGCTGGATCCGCCGGGTAGAGAATGCGTCGGCGATCGCCGAGTTCAACGTACCTTCGGCGCCAGCCCTGGCCCGCCACACCGACCAGGCAGAGGCCTTGCTCAATGGCATCCGTACTTTTTGCGCGCTGGTGGCGATTGGCGCATGGGGGATCAGCACCCAGTGGACCAGCTGCGCGGCTGCCCTGACCCTGGCCTCCATCTGCTGCGTGCTCTATTCGGTCTCGGCTTCGCCGTTTCGATCGCTGACGCTGCTAATGCAGACCCTGGTGCTGCTGTCGCTGTTCAGTTTTGTGGTGAAGTTCGGCCTGATGGTGCAGATAACCGACCTGTGGCAGTTTCTGCTATTTCTGTTCCCGCTGCTGACCACCATGCAGTTGCTCAAGCTACAGTGGCCCAAATATGCCGGCCTGTGGGGACAGCTTATCGTGTTTATGGGCTCGTTTATCTCCGTCACCAATCCGCCGGTGTACGACTATGCGGCTTTTTTCAATGATAACTTAAGCAAGATTGTCGGCGTGGGCTTTGCCTGGCTGGCTTTTGCGGTGCTCAGTCCGGGATCGGATGCCCGCAAAGGGCGACGCCATATCAGAGCGTTACGGCGTCACTTTGTCGATCAGCTCAGCCGACATCCCCAGCACAGCGAACATGAATTTGAATCGCTGGTGTACCACCATGTCAGCCAGCTCAGTCAGAGTAAAGATGCCCTGGCACGGCGCTGGCTACTACGTTGGGGGGTGGTGCTGCTCAACTGCTCGCACGTCGTCTGGCAGCTTCGGGAATGGGAAACCCGCTCCGATCCCCTCGCCCAGGTGCGCGACCTGTGCATCAATTTGCTGCGCGATGTGATGAGCGAGCGCGGCGTGCAGCAGCGCCCGCTGGCCTCCACCCTGCAGGAGCTGCTGCGGATCTGCGACGTCCTGAACCACCATCATCAGCCAGCGGCCCGGGAGCTGGCCGCCGCAATCTGGCGACTGTATTGCGCCCTGTCACAGCTGGAACAGGCCCCGATCGCCGGCACGATTGGCGAAAAGACTACTTAATCACCCCGCAGGCAAACCGCTCGCCGCCGCCGCCCAGCGGCTGCGGGTTGTCGGCCATATTATCGCCGCCCACGTGGACCATCAGCGCTTTCCCCTTCACCTCATCCAGCGTTTTCAGACGTGGGGCAATAATTGGCTGGTCGGCCACGCCCGCGTCGTTGACCACCAGCAGAGGCAAATCGCCAAGATGCCCGGTGCCCAGCGGCCCTTCGTGTTTCCCGGTATGTTGCGGGTCATAATGTCCGCCCGCCGCCCCGGCGGCCACCGCTTTGCCCTCTTTCATCGCCGGCTGGCAGCTGCCTTCGGCATGAATATGAAAGCCGTGCTTGCCCGGCGGCAATGCCCGCAGTTCGGGGGCGAACTCTAGGCCGCGGTCGGTTTCGGTGATTTTTACACTGCCGATGGACTGCCCGACGCCCTGGGGGGTCACGAGATTAAGTTGAACATCTTCACTGACGGCCTGTGCGCCAGCGCAAAATGCGAGGGATAAGATCGCGAGAATACATCGTTGCATAACACCTCCGGATGGCTGTCTCCCTGTTAAGTGTAAACCAGGAACGCCTTTCCGGAGGCGAAATGCCCGTTACGGTACGTCGTAACCGAGCGCGGCTTTGCGGATACGGAACCACTGCTGACGGGTCATGCTAAGTTTTTCGGCCACGATCGCGGAACGCACGCGTTCGATTTTGCCCGAGCCGATAATCGGCAGCGGCTGCGAGGGCAGACGCAATATCCAGGCGTAGACCACCTGCTCGATGCTGTCGGCATTGAGCTCATGCGCTACCTGCGCCAGCTCATCGCGCAGCGGCTGGAAGCCCTCTTCATTGAACAGGCGTCCGCCGCCAAGGCAGGACCACGCCATCGGACGAATACGCAGCTGCTGCAGCTGATCGAGCGTGCCGTCGAGCAACAGCGGCTGATGCACCGGCGAGATTTCGACCTGATTGGTGGCCAGGGTAAACGGCAGGCGCGACTGCAGAAGAGTGAACTGGGCTGGGGTAAAGTTAGATACGCCAAAGTGGCGCACTTTTCCGCTGTGATGCAGCGCGAGGAACGCCTCAGCCACTTCATCGGCATTCATTAGCGGATCCGGCCGATGGATCAGCAGCAGATCGAGATGGTCCGTCGCCAGATTACGCAGCGATTGCTCAGCGCTCAGCACGATGTGGTCGCGGTCGGTGATATAGTGGCCGATGGTGTTTTCAGCCCGCGCCCGGGTGGCGATGCCGCATTTGCTGACAATTTCCATGCGATTACGCAGATGCGGCGCCAGCTTCAGCGCTTCGCCAAAGGCAGCCTCACACTGATAATCGCCATAGATATCGGCGTGATCGACAGTGGTTACGCCTAAATCAAGATGCTGTTCAATAAAGCTGACCAGCTCGCCTGGCGACATTTTCCAGTCCATCAGACGCCAGTAGCCCATCACAAAACGCGAAAATTCCGGCCCCTGGGGAGCCATAGCAATACGCTGAACCATAACCGCTTCCTCAATAAAAAAGTGTACTGAGTATACGTACTTTTTGGTTTAAAACAGTGAGGGTTGCTGCGGTTCTTCCGCCGGTTCCGGCTTGTTCGCGCGTATTTTGCGCAGCAGCCGTTGGCGGCAGAGACGCAACACCTCCTGTTTCTGCGCATCACTCATCGTTTGCCAGTTAAAACGTTCCTCACGGCTGCGGAAACAGCCGCGACAGTAGCCGCGCTCGTCGGTCTGACATATTCCCCGGCACGGGCTCTGCACCGGGAAAAACTCTAACTGCTCTGCCACCACACGTCTCCTGTCCCCTCGTCTCCTTTCATTGAAGACGTTTCCCCGCGCCGACGCAAATTTTGTTCACTACGTGCTGCGCCAGCTAACATTTTTCCGCCGACGCTTGCATTAGACCAATCGGTCTACTACAGTGTGCTCCATGAACAGACACAGCGAATGCGATACCCGAGAACATATCCTGGTCACCGGCGAGCAGCTCTGCATGCATCGCGGTTTTACCGGAATGGGCTTGAGCGAACTTCTGAAGACGGCGGAAGTGCCTAAGGGCTCTTTCTACCATTACTTTCGCTCTAAAGAAGCCTTCGGCGTCGCGCTGCTCGAACATCACTACACCGGATATCTGCAGCGCCTGGTCGACCACTTCGATCATGGCGACGGCAACTATCGTGACCGCCTGCTGGCTTATTATCAGCACACGCTGAATCAGTTCTGCCAGCAGGGGATTATTAGCGGCTGTCTTACCGTCAAGTTGTCGGCAGAGGTTTGCGACCTGTCGGAAGATATGCGTACCGCCATGGACCATGGTGCCAGTCAGATTATCGCCCTGCTGGGCGACGCGCTGGAGAAAGGACGTCAGGAAGGCAGTCTGGCGTTTGACGGCGAGGCCATGACCCTGTCGCAGGTGCTGTATTCCCTGTGGCTCGGGGCCAACCTGCAGGCCAAAATTACGCGTAGCGCAAGGCCGCTGGAAAGCGCCCTTGCCCACGCCAAACAGATTATTGCGGCGCCTGCGGTATAACAGGCGTTTTTATTTCATCAGTTACTAGACGACCGGTCTACTCAGGAGTCACTATGTCGGAAGCAAAATTATTCAGCCCGTTGAAAGTCGGTGCGGTCACCGTCCCTAATCGCGTATTTATGGCGCCGTTGACGCGTCTGCGCAGCATCGAGCCGGGCGATATCCCTACCCCGCTGATGGGCGAATACTACCGCCAGCGCGCCAGCTCCGGCCTGATCATCACCGAAGCGACGCAGATTTCTGCCCAGGCCAAAGGCTATGCCGGCGCGCCGGGCCTGCACAGCCCGGAGCAGATTGCCGCCTGGCAGAAAATCACCGCCGGTGTTCATGCGGAAAATGGCCGTATCGCCGTCCAGCTGTGGCACACCGGGCGTATTTCCCATAGCAGCCTGCAACCTGGCGGCGGCGCGCCGGTAGCGCCTTCCGCGCTGAGCGCCGGTACTCGCACCTCCCTGCGCGATGAAAACGGCCATGCTATTCGCGCCGACACCTCGATGCCGCGTGCCCTGGAAACCGAAGAGATCCCGGGGATCGTCGACGATTTCCGTCAGGCGGTCGGCAATGCCCGTGACGCTGGCTTCGATCTGGTTGAGTTGCACTCGGCCCACGGCTATCTGCTGCACCAGTTCCTCTCGCCGTCGGCGAACCAGCGTACCGATCAGTACGGCGGCAGCGTTGAGAACCGTGCCCGTCTGGTACTGGAAGTGGTCGACGCCGTGAGCAAAGAGTGGAGCGCTGACCGGATCGGCATCCGCGTGTCGCCGATTGGCAGCTTCCAGAATGTGGATAATGGCCCGAACGAAGAAGAAGACGCGCTGTATCTGATTAGCGAACTGGCAAAACGCGGTATCGCCTATCTGCACATGTCCGAGCCGGACTGGGCGGGCGGCAAGCCGTACAGCGAAGCCTTCCGTCAGAAAGTTCGCGACCGCTTCCCGGGCGTGATCATTGGCGCTGGCGCCTACACGGTAGAAAAAGCCAACGATCTTATCAATAAAGGGCTCATTGATGCTGTGGCCTTTGGCCGCGATTACATCGCCAACCCGGATCTGGTGGCCCGTCTGCAGAAAAAAGCGGCGCTCAACCCCCAGCGCCCGGAAACTTTCTATGGCGGCGGCGCGGAAGGCTACACCGACTACCCTACGCTGTAATCCCTCCATTGATAGCGGCGACGTATCGCCGCTATACTCAAGGTTCTGATCTATCAAATAAACTGCATAGGGGACATTATGCGCTTACTCCACACCATGCTGCGCGTTGGCGACCTGCAACGTTCTATCGACTTCTATACCAACGTGTTGGGCATGAAGCTGCTGCGCACCAGCGAAAACCCGGAGTACAAGTACTCCCTCGCCTTTGTCGGCTACGGCGAAGAGAGCGAAACCGCGGTGATCGAACTGACCTACAACTGGGGCGTGGACAGCTATGAGCTGGGCACCGCCTACGGCCATATCGCGCTGAGCGTCGACAACGCCGCCGAAGCCTGCGAACGGATCCGCCAGAACGGGGGCAACGTCACCCGTGAAGCCGGCCCGGTAAAAGGCGGCACCACCGTCATCGCCTTCGTGGAAGATCCGGACGGTTACAAAATCGAGCTCATTGAAGAGAAAGATGCCGGCAAAGGTCTGGGCAACTAACGCTTCCCGAGCCAGGCCTCTTTAATGCCATGGCTCGCCCGGGCGCTGCGGCGCCCGTTGTTTTCACCCCTGCCTGCTGCAAGCCGCGGCAAAATTTGCCATAATGCGCGCTACTTTTTTCCAGCTAAGAGAATCTGATGTCCGAGAATGCTCAACTGAATGGTCTGTGCGACCGTTTCCGCGGTTTTTATCCGGTGGTGATTGATGTTGAAACCGCAGGATTTAATGCCAAAACCGACGCTCTGCTGGAGATCGCCGCCATTACGTTGAAGATGGATGAGCAAGGCTGGCTGATGCCCGATGAAACGCTGCATTTTCATGTTGAACCTTTCGAGGGCGCCAATCTGCAGCCCGAAGCGCTGGCCTTTAACGGAATTAACCCGCACGACCCGGAGCGCGGCGCCGTCAGCGAATACGATGCCCTGCATGCCATCTTCAAAATGGTACGCAAAGGGATGAAAGAGAGCGACTGCAGCCGGGCGATCATGGTGGCGCACAATGCGACCTTTGACCACAGCTTCACCATGACCGCCGCCGAACGCGCGGGGCTTAAACGCAATCCGTTCCATCCGTTTGTTACCTTCGACACCGCCGCGCTGAGCGGGCTGGCGCTGGGCCAGACGGTGCTGTCGAAAGCCTGTATCGCCGCGGGTATGGCGTTCGATGGCGCGCAGGCCCACTCCGCCCTGTACGATACCGAGCAGACGGCGCAGCTGTTTTGTGAGATTGTGAACCGCTGGAAGCGTCTGGGCGGCTGGCCGCTGCCCGTGGCCACCCCGGAGTAATAAAAAAAGCGACTTCCAGGAAGTCGCTTTTTTACGGATGGCGGGAATTACTCCGCTTTCGGCTCGTCGGTGTGGTACTTCGCCGCCGTCTCTTTGATCAGCTGCTGCAGTTCACCGCGCTGGTACATTTCGATGACGATATCGCAGCCGCCCACCAGTTCACCGTCTACCCACAGCTGCGGGAAAGTCGGCCAGTTGGCGTATTTAGGCAGCTCGGCGCGGATATCCGGGTTCTGCAGGATATCAACGTAAGCAAAACGTTCGCCACAGGCGGACAGCGCCTGAACGGCCTGGGCAGAGAAACCGCAGCTTGGCAGCTTCGGCGACCCTTTCATGTACAACAGGATCGGGTTTTCAGCGATTTGGCGTTGGATCTTTTCTAAAGTCGAGCTCATTGTCGTGCTTCCTTAAACTTCTTTCTACGGCAGTAACTTGTCATTGTAGCGTCCTGTAGGCAGGACGGATAATAACATTTTTTTCACTATTCATATTTTATCTTCTGTTGCGCGAAGTTGCCTTAAAAATATCATTTTGCCGTCGCAGGCGGGCGCTCATTGCGCATTTTCTGTGCGAGACGGTCAATGTCTGACGCGTTTTCTTGCAATCGTTAACCAATCGACATTTTTGATACAAAAGAATATTAACTTTCCGGGTTTTTATGCTTTAGAATCATTCCGGTTTGTCATTCATCGTCAGGCATTTGTACATGTCTGTAATTAATCAGGGGATTGCTCAGTGGCGCGGCTAAACAAAATCGCGATATCGCTCTGTGCATTACTGTTCACATCTATCTCATTCACGCCACTGGCTCAGGCGTCAGGGCATACGCACGCCTCCGCTTCGCCAAAGGCGTTGCCCGCGAAAAGTGGCTCAGAGCGCAAGAAAAAAGCTACCAGTCAAAAAAGTAAAACCACCGCTAAAACCACCAGTAAAAAGTCCTCGAGCACCCGGCTCCCTTCCCGCACTACCGCAGCAAGCCAAACCGCACTTCATCGTCAGGCCGCCGGCGCGACGAAAAAATGCGTGCTGCGTAAAGGTTATAAAAAGCAGTGCGCGAAAACGGTCGCCGCCAGCGCCGAGCCGACCCTGGCGCTGAACAGCGTCAAAAGCAAATGCGTGGTGCGTAAGGGCTATAAAAAACGCTGTAAACCTGAGGCCAGCGATGCGAATTTAACGATCGCTGACG
The DNA here is from genome assembly GCF_002837615.1 of Klebsiella sp. X1-16S-Nf21. Lineage (NCBI taxonomy): Bacteria > Pseudomonadati > Pseudomonadota > Gammaproteobacteria > Enterobacterales > Enterobacteriaceae > Klebsiella > Klebsiella sp. X1-16S-Nf21. The sequence continues at coordinate 93,432 of NZ_PJDK01000001.1, read as the reverse complement.
CCCATAAAGTCCGGGTGCAGAAAGCGCAAAGTACCGCCATGAACAAATTGATGGGCCAGTTGGGTAAACCCTATCGCTGGGGCGGCACCTCGCCACGTACCGGTTTTGACTGCAGCGGACTGGTTTATTACGCCTATAAGGACCTGGTCAAAATTCACATCCCGCGTACGGCTAATGAAATGTACCACCTGCGCGATGCGCGTCCGGTGGATCGTGATGAACTGCAGAGCGGCGATTTGGTCTTCTTCCGCACCCGCGGACGCGGTACTGCCGACCACGTTGGCGTCTACGTCGGCAACGGGAAATTTATTCAATCACCACGCACAGGTCGTGATATACAAATCACCTCCCTGAGCGAGGATTACTGGGTTCGCCATTATGTTGGCGCTCGTCGCGTCATGACGCCGAAAACCATTCGCTGATCCTGGTCTGCCGCTACGGCGGCAGACCGCCTCACCTGCGCGTCTTTCCCTTCTACCGTCAAAGGATACTGCATATTCATCTCCTTGCCCGGCGCTTCCCGACGATAGCGGGTGGGCGACATACCAAAGTGACGGTGAAAGGTCCGGCAGAAAGCGGCCTGTCCGTCGTATCCCAGGCACTGAGAAATACTCTGTATCGACGCTTGCGTCTGCGTTAAATAGATTGTCGCAATGGTCATTTTTCGCCGACTGACGTAGTTCGCCAGCGTGCAGCCGGTCACCATGGCGAACTGCCGCTGGAAATACCAGTGCGAATAACCGGACTTTTTCGCAATCGTGCTGACCGGCAGGGTGTCTAAAATATGGGCTTCGATCCAGTCAACGATCCCCTGCACAACCGGGATCATCTTCGGGCTCACCGCCTCACCTGTTTTTGCCATCGTAGCCATCCTGTGGGAAATTCATGTCGGCGGTCATATTTGTCATACAAATAGCAAAATAGACAATGAATTATTGGCATAGCGGCGATTGCCTGGGCGCATATTTTAATTAAACCATTAATTTTAAAGACATATCACCCTCAACCATGATGCGCGGCTGCGATCGTCAGAGAAAAACAGAAGACGTTAAACCTTCCCTGCGAGAGTCGGAAAAGCGCAGACGGCGTCTCCTTATACATTTTTGCAACATCTGCGAGCGGTTTGACGCCTCGCCCCGTAGAAAACGGTTAAGCCTTCATCAGTTGCGCCTGCGGCAATAGCCTTTATCGTTGTAAGGCTTTTCACTGCTTGCGGCAAATGTTAACATTCTCAATACAATAACAGCCCGTGACGCGACAGCGTCGGGTGGCCAGAACACGATTCAGGCGAAAGCCTCATCTTGTCAATGTGAGCTAAAACAAAAAGTTATAAGGAGAGTAGCAATGTCGTTTGAATTACCTGCATTACCATATGCAAAAGACGCCCTGGCGCCGCACATTTCCGCAGAAACCCTGGAATATCACTACGGTAAACACCACCAGGCGTATGTCACTAACCTCAACAACCTGATCAAAGGCACTGCGTTCGAAGGCAAATCTCTCGAAGAGATCGTCCGCACTTCTGAAGGCGGCGTATTCAACAACGCAGCCCAGGTCTGGAACCACACCTTCTACTGGAACTGCCTGGCGCCGAACGCCGGCGGCGAACCGGAAGGCGAGTTAGCGGCCGCGATTGCCAAATCCTTCGGCAGCTTTGCGGATTTTAAAGCCAAATTTACCGATGCCGCAGCGAAAAACTTCGGCGCGGGCTGGACCTGGCTGGTCAAAAATGCCGACGGCAGCCTGGCTATCGTCTCCACCAGCAACGCCGGTACCCCGCTGACCACCGACGCGAAGCCGCTGCTGACCGTTGACGTCTGGGAACACGCCTACTACATCGACTACCGCAATGCCCGTCCAAGCTACCTGGACCATTTCTGGGCGCTGGTTAACTGGAAGTTTGTTGCGGCCAACCTGGCGGCATAAACGACAAACCGCAGCAGGGTCTCCCCGGCTGCGGTTTTTTTTAGCCCTTCCCTACACTCGCGTTACTGGCGGGCAAAGGCCTCTTCCGGCTGCGCTCGTCCGCTGAACCAGACCAGCAGCAGCGCCAGACCGGCGATAATCGCCCCCATCACCGGCACAAACGCATAGCCCAGTCCGCCAGAGATCACCGCCCCACCGGCGGCGGCGCCCAGCGCGTTGCCGAGGTTGAACGCGCCGATATTCACCGAAGAAGAGAGCCCCGGCGCTTCATGCGCCACGCGCATGACCCGCATCTGCAGCGGCGGAACCACCGCAAAGGTGGCTGCGCCCCAGACAATCATGCTGATGGCCGCTCCGGCCTGGGATTGCGCCAGCAGCGGGATCGCCAACATGATCGCCATCAGCAGCAGCAGAAAGCCTTTCAGCGTGCCAGAGACCGACCGGTCGGCGAATTTGCCGCCCAGATAGTTGCCCAGCGAAAAACCAACGCCAATCAGCACCAGCATCGCGGTAATAAACAGCGATGAAGCGTGGGTCAGCGTATTGAGCACTGGCGAGATATAGGTATACAGCGTAAACATTGCCCCGGCACCGAGCACGGTAGTCAGCAAGGCGGAGAGTACCTGCGGGCGTAGCAGGACTGAAAGCTCTTTTTTGACATCCGGGCGCTCACCGGCGCTGCCCTTCGGCAGAGAGAACCACAGACTGACCATCGCCAGCAGGCCTAACCCTGCGGTGGCCAGGAAGGACATCCGCCAGCCGATGGTTTCGCCAAGCCAGGTCGCCGCCGGTACACCGCCGATGTTGGCGATAGTGAGCCCCATAAACATCGTGGCTACCGCGCTGGCCTGCTTATGCTTTGGCACGACGCTGGCTGCGACCACTGATCCCAGGCCAAAGAAAGCACCGTGGTTAAGGCTGGTAATAATGCGCGACAGCAGCAAGGTGGTGTAATCCGGCGCAATGGATGACAACAGGTTGCCGACGGTGAAGATCCCCATCAGAAAAATCAGCGCATTGCGCCGCGCGCGATGTGACAACAGCAGGGTCATCAACGGCGCGCCGACCATGACGCCGATGGCATACGCACTGATCAGCATTCCCGCCACTGGGATTGAGACGTCCACACCTTTCGCAATCACCGGCAGCAATCCCATTGGGGAGAACTCGGTGGTACCGATGCCAAAGGCGCCGATCGCCAGCGCAAGTAAAGGAAAGTTGATTTTCATTCAATGACTCCATCAGACCGTCAGAGAGGACGGCGTAACATCAGAAGTCAAAAGCATGACATCAATCACAAAAAAACAAAAGTGAACGAAATGACAAAAGATTTTTGCAGAATTGATAATAATGGCGGGATACGGGGAGGAGGCCGCGCTCCTCCCTCACTGGAACATTAGTGCAGTATGGCGGTCAGGCTGAAAGCGACGATCACGCCGAGGGCAATAACCGTGGTGATCAGCGAAAACTTTAAATTGGTATCCATCATTTTTCCCTCTTGTTATCCCCACACCAAAAGTGAGCTTGCTCATTTTTGCACAAAAAATCGCAAAAATCTTCCGGGATTTAGGGCGATGCACATTTTTGCTCTTCCACTTTGCCCCAAGATCGGACAAAATCCCACGCTAATTTAAAAGCGTATCGGCCATTGACCCCTTCCTGTCGTTCTGTGTCGTTTTCCCGACGTGATGCAATGTTGAAAATTGTATTCAGGGTGTGTGTAGGCAAACGTTTACGTATCGATGATCAGGCGATCAGGTCAAGGCATGGAGTGAGATGTAATGGCAACTATTAAAGATGTAGCGAAGCGCGCAAACGTTTCCACTACAACTGTATCACATGTAATTAACAAAACCCGTTTCGTTGCCGAAGAGACGCGCAATGCGGTGTGGGCGGCGATCAAAGAGCTGCACTACTCGCCGAGCGCCGTGGCCCGCAGCCTGAAAGTCAATCATACAAAATCGATTGGTCTGCTGGCGACCAGTAGCGAAGCCGCCTATTTTGCTGAAATTATTGAGTCTGTTGAAAAGAGCTGCTTCCAGAAGGGCTACACCCTGATCCTCGGCAACGCATGGAACGATCCGGAAAAACAGCGCGCCTATTTGTCGATGATGGCGCAGAAGCGTGTCGACGGCCTGCTGGTGATGTGTTCCGAATATCCGGATTCGGTATTGAGCATGCTGGAAGAGTATCGCCATATCCCGATGGTGGTGATGGACTGGGGCGAAGCAAAAGCCGACTTCACCGATGCGGTGATCGATAACGCCTTCCAGGGCGGCTATATCGCCGGACGCTACCTGATTGAACGTGGCCATCGTGAAATCGGCGTGATCCCGGGTCCGCTGGAGCGCAACACCGGCGCAGGCCGCCTGGCCGGCTTTATGCAGGCGATGAAAGAGGCGCATATCAGCGTGCCGGAAAACTGGATTGTGCAGGGCGACTTCGAGCCGGAGTCCGGCTACCGCGCTATGCAGCAGATCTTAAGCCAGCAGCACCGTCCGACGGCGGTGTTCTGCGGCGGCGATATCATGGCGATGGGCGCTATCTGCGCGGCGGATGAAATGGGGCTGCGGGTGCCGCAGGACATTTCGCTGATCGGTTATGATAATGTGCGTAACGCCCGCTATTTCAGCCCGGCGTTAACCACTATTCATCAGCCGAAAGATTCCCTGGGCGAAGCCGCATTTAACATGCTGTTGGATCGTATCGTTAATAAGCGTGAAGAGTCGCAGTCTATCGAAGTGCATCCTCGTCTGGTCGAACGCCGCTCCGTGGCGGATGGCCCGTTTGTCGATTATCGTCGGTAAGGCATCTGGCGGGCGCGGATCACTCCGGCGCCCGCAGCCATTCCCGATTCAGCGTGTCGCTGTCCCCCAGATAGTCGAGCATCCAGTTCAGCGCCGGTGAGGCATCACTCTGCTGCCAGGTCAGACAGCAGGCGGCATCCGGGAACGGATTCTCCAGCGCCAGCGCGGTCCACACGCCGCGATCTACCCATGGTCGGGCGAAATGGCTCGGCACCATGCCGACGCAGAGGCCCGCCGACAGACAGGTGGCCGACGATTCCCAGTCGGGGACCACCACCCTCTTCTGGTTATCCAGCAGCCAGGTTGTTCGTTTGGGCAGTGAACGTGACGTATCCTCCCGCACCAGCGACGGCCAGTTACGCAGGACATCATCGCTCAGGGGTCCCTCCATCTTCGCCAGCGGGTGATCGCTCGCCACCACGCAGTCCCAGCTCAGCATCCCCATATCGCGAAACGCATAGCGGCCCCCGACCGGAATAGATCGCGTTGCGCCAATCGCCAGTTCTACACGGCCGTCGGCCAGCGCATCCCATACGCCGTTGAACACTTCCTGGAAAACGATGAGCTCGACGTCGGGAAAATGGCGATAGAAATCGACGATCATCTGGCGCATCCGCGCCGGTTTCACAATATCATCCACCGCGATCGACAGCTGCCCGCGCCAGCCGTTGGCGATTTGCTGGCACTGCTGGCGGGTGATCTGCATTTTTTTGATAACAGAGCGCCCTTCCTGTAAGAACCAGACCCCTGCGGGCGTCAGCTCCACATCACGATGGCGGCGCTCAAACAAGGGAACGGCCAGCCACTCTTCAAGCTGACGCACGGTATAGCTGATGGCGGAGGGCACCCGGTGCAGCTCCTGCGCGGCCGCGCTGAAGCTGCCGTTGCGGGCTACGGCATCAACCACTTCCAGAGAGTATTCAGACCACATTTTCTGCCTGCAAAATTTTTGAATGCATGTGACAAATATTAGCGTTTCACAAGCCACAATGCACTCCCTACACTCTGCGGCATCGTACCTGTACTCCAAAAATGAGAACGTTATGTCACAACCTGGGAAAGGATTTTTAGTCTGGCTGGCCGGCCTGAGCGTGCTGGGCTTTCTGGCCACCGATATGTACCTGCCGGCGTTTGCCGCCATGCAGCAGGATCTCAATACCTCCGCTGCCTCCATCAGCGCCAGCCTGAGCCTGTTCCTCGCCGGCTTCGCGCTGGGGCAGCTGTTCTGGGGGCCGCTGTCGGACCGCTATGGGCGCAAACCGGTGCTGTTGAGCGGCCTGGCAATTTTCGCGGCCGGCTGTCTGGGGATGCTGTGGGTGCACAACGCTACCCTGATGCTGGCGCTGCGCTTTTTGCAGGCGATTGGCGTCTGTGCCGCGGCCGTTACCTGGCAGGCGATGGTCACCGATTACTATCCTGCCCAGCGCACGAACCGCATCTTCGCCACCATTATGCCGCTGGTAGGACTGTCGCCAGCGCTGGCCCCGCTGCTGGGTAGCTGGCTACTGGTGCACTTCGAGTGGCAAGCCATCTTCGCAACCCTGTTTGCCATCACTCTGCTGCTGATGCTGCCTGCCCTGCGCCTGAAGGCAGCCGCAAAGTCGGTAGCAGTGACGCAGCAGAAGATCACCTTTCTCGCGCTGCTGCGCTCCCGGGAATACAGCGGCAACGTCCTGATCTACGCCGCCTGCTCCGCCAGCTTCTTCGCCTGGCTTACCGGTTCACCTTTTATCCTGCACGAAATGGGCTATGGCCCAACCGCTATCGGCCTGAGCTATATCCCACAGACCATCGCCTTTCTGGTGGGCGGCTATGGTTGTCGCGCGCTGCTGCAAAAATGGTCAGGACAACAGATGCTGCCGTGGCTGCTGGTGGTCTTCGCCGTCAGCGTTGCCGCCACCTGGCTGGTCGGCCTGCAAACGCATGCCTCGCTGGTGGCGTTAATGATCCCGTTCTGCATGATGGCGGTGGTCAACGGCGGGATCTATCCCATTGTGGTCGCCCAGGCGCTGAAACCCTTCCCGCAGGCAACGGGCCGCGCGGCGGCGCTGCAGAATACGCTGCAGCTGGGATTGTGCTTCCTGACCAGTTTGCTGGTATCGGCGCTGATCGCCACGCCGCTGCTGACCACCACCAGCGTGATGCTGGTCTCGATTGGCTTAGCCGGAATCGGCTATCGCCTGCAGCAAACGCCGGAGCTGACCCCCCACTCTTCCCACGCGTAACGCCCATCGCCGTTGCCCGGACCAGTCGTTAGCATGCTAAGAAAATTTTATTGAAAGCCAGTACTTAGCGTCCTATACTGGATCCGGGTTCACATAAATAGAAAATAGTTAAATATTAACGGATGCAGGATGCCTCCGTTTCACCATGGAAGGCCTTTCGGCAAGGGTTATCTCCCTTCCTCTGTTCTACGTCGGATAGCGACTTCACGGATTATCCGTGAGATTTCTCACAAAGCCAAAAAAGCGTCTACGCTGTTTTAAGGTTCTGATCACTTGGGCGTGATGGAGAAGCTATGAGTTCATCGTGTATAGAAGAAGTAAGTGTACCAAATGATGACTGGTACCGGATTGCAGCTGAATTATTGGGCCGTGCGGGAATAGAAATCAATGGCTCCGCGCCGTCAGACCTGCGAATTAAAAACCCTCTTTTCTTTAAACGTGTCCTGCAGGAGGGGTCGCTGGGGTTAGGCGAAAGCTATATGGACGGCTGGTGGGACTGCGAGCGTCTGGATATATTCTTCCACAAAGTGCTTCGCGCCGGACTGGAAAAACAGCTCCCTCACCATTTCAAAGATACACTCCGCATCGCAGGCGCTCGCCTGTTCAATCTGCAAAGTAAAAAACGCGCCTGGATTGTTGGCAAAGAGCATTACGATCTCGGCAACGATCTCTTCAGCCGAATGCTTGACCCCTACATGCAGTATTCCTGCGGATACTGGAAAGAGGCGCAAACCCTCGAAGCGGCGCAGCAGGCTAAACTGGACCTCATCTGTCGTAAGCTGGAGCTTGAGCCGGGGATGCGGGTACTGGATATCGGCTGTGGATGGGGCGGGCTCGCCGAGTATATGGCGCGAAATTACCAGGTCAGCGTTGTCGGCGTGACCATCTCCGCCGAGCAGCAAAAGATGGCCCAGGCGCGCTGCGCTGATCTTGACGTGGAGATTCGGCTCCAGGACTATCGCGATCTGCACGACAGCTTTGACCGTATCGTCTCCGTCGGTATGTTCGAGCACGTGGGACCGAAAAATTACGCCACCTACTTTGAGGTCGCGGATCGTAATTTGAAACCCAACGGCCGTTTCTTACTGCACACCATCGGTTCCAAAGTCACCGACCATAACGTCGACCCGTGGATCGATAAATATATCTTCCCCAACGGCTGTCTGCCGTCGGTTCGGCAGATCGCCGATGCCAGCGAGAAGCACTTTGTGATGGAAGACTGGCATAACTTCGGCGCCGATTATGACACCACCCTGATGGCCTGGTATGAGCGTTTTCTCGCCAGCTGGCCGGAAATTGCCGATAACTATTCTGAACGTTTCAAACGGATGTTCAGCTATTATCTGAACGCCTGCGCCGGCGCCTTCCGCGCCCGTGACATTCAGCTCTGGCAGGTAGTGTTCTCGCGCGGCATTGAACATGGGCTACGCATCGCCCGCTAACAAAATCTCCCCCGCTCACCGGCGGGGGATTTTTTTCAGGCTTCATTCACCTTAGACGCAACGTCTTTCGCGGCCAGCACGCGTTCAACCGTATCGACAACCGCCTGAGTTTGCGGGTCAATCTCAATATTGACGCGGTCACCCAGCTTTTTCGCGCCCAGCGTGGTCCGCTGCAGCGTTTCCGGGATAAGATGCACGCAGAAGCGGGTTGCCGTCACCTCGCCCACCGTCAGGCTAATGCCATCAATACCGATGAAACCTTTATAAAGGATATATTTCATCAGCGTCGGATCCTGCACTTTAAACCAGATCTGACGGTTATTTTCGGAAGTGAGGATCTTCACGATTTCCGCGGTGGTCATAATATGGCCGGACATCAGATGCCCGCCGATTTCATCACTGAATTTCGCCGCCCGCTCGACGTTCACTTCATCCCCGATCTGAATATCGCCGAGGTTGGTAATCCGCAGCGTCTCTTTCATCAGATCGAAGCTGATGTGCGCGCCGTTTATTTCGGTCACCGTCAGGCAACAGCCGTTATTGGCTACCGAGGCGCCGGTTTCCAGCCCCTCCAGCATATGCGCCGGTAGCTCCACCACATGGGTGCGAAAATTGGGTTTATCATCAATGGATACCACTTTCGCGGTTCCCTGAACAATACCAGTAAACATGTTAGGCTCCTGTTGAAAATCATGACGGTATCATTACCGTTTTCGCTATCGGGAACAATAACAGGAGGGCAAAGCGGTTGCCAGCGCGCTTCGTGCCTCGACTCTTTTTTCACTGGCTTAATGGCTAATCCTCGCTACAATAGACTGGAAATTCCTCATTTTTATCCCCTTGCTGCCAGTTACGGCGGCTTTTTTAGTCTCAAAATAACAACAAAATAAAGGTGTTCACGTGCAGAAGTATTTCGTTGAAGCGCGTCAGTTATTAGCTCTGGCTATACCCGTCATCCTTGCGCAGGTGGCGCAGACAGCGATGGGTTTTGTCGATACCGTGATGGCGGGTGGCTACAGCGCCACGGATATGGCCGCCGTGGCCATCGGGACCTCCATCTGGCTGCCGGCGATCCTCTTTGGCCACGGGCTGCTGCTGGCGCTGACCCCGGTGGTGGCGCAGCTTAACGGCTCCGGACGGCGGGATCGCATCGCACAGCAGGTGCGTCAGGGCTTCTGGCTGGCCGGCTTTGTCTCGGTGCTGATTATGGTCGTGCTGTGGAACGCCGGCTATATCATCAGCTCCATGCATAATATCGACCCGCTGTTGGCTGAGAAGGCGGTTGGCTATCTGCGCGCGCTGCTGTGGGGCGCGCCGGGCTATCTGTTCTTCCAGGTTGCCCGTAATCAGTGTGAAGGGCTGGCGAAAACCAAACCCGGGATGGTCATGGGCTTTATCGGCTTACTGGTCAACATTCCGGTGAACTATATCTTTATCTATGGTCATTTCGGCATGCCCGAGCTGGGCGGTGTCGGCTGCGGGGTAGCGACTGCTTCGGTTTACTGGGTGATGTTCGCCAGCATGCTGTGGTGGGTGCGTCGGGCGCGTTCGATGCGGGATATCCGCTGCGCCGAGCACTTCAGCCGCCCCGATTTCGCCGTCCTGTTACGGCTGGTGCAGCTGGGGCTGCCCATTGCTCTGGCGCTGTTCTTTGAAGTCACGCTGTTTGCCGTCGTCGCGCTGCTGGTCTCCCCGCTGGGGATCATTGACGTCGCCGGTCACCAGATCGCGCTTAACTTCAGCTCATTGATGTTCGTTCTGCCGCTATCGCTGGCGGCGGCGGTCACCATTCGCGTCGGCTTCCGTCTCGGACAAGGTTCAACGATCGATGCCCAGGTTTCGGCCCGCACCGGCGTGGGCGTGGGCGTCTGTCTGGCGGTATTTACCGCTATCTTTACCGTGCTGATGCGTGAACAGATTGCCCTGCTGTATAACGATAATCCCGAGGTGGTGCTGCTGGCCTCACACCTGATGCTGCTGGCGGCTATCTATCAGATCTCCGACTCCATCCAGGTGATCGGCAGCGGCATTCTGCGCGGCTATAAAGATACCCGGTCTATCTTTTTTATTACCTTTACCGCGTACTGGGTGCTGGGTTTGCCGAGCGGCTATCTGCTGGCGTTGACCGATATGGTTGTGCCACGCATGGGGCCCGCCGGTTTCTGGTGTGGATTTATCATCGGCCTGACCTCCGCCGCCATCATGATGATGCTGCGGATGCGTTTTCTACAGCGCCAGCCCTCCAGCATCATCTTACAGCGCGCCGCGCGCTAGTCCCTGCAAAGCCCGCCCCTCCGGCGGGCTTTTTCGTTCTCCGGCATTGCGACCACGTTGTACATTCCGTTACTCCCCGACACCAAAGACTCACTGATGGCACTCCCCGAGACGCATATAGTGTGGTCAACAGCCCCGCAGTGGGGTTACTCAAGAAACCAATTCGAGGATTTCAGAATGAAAAAAGTATTAGCTCTGGTTGTTGCCGCTGCTATGGGTCTGTCATCAGTTGCTTTCGCTTCCGATGCCGCAAGCGCCACCCCGGCCGCAGCTGCCAGCCATACCACCGTTCACCATAAGAAACATCACAAAGCGGCCGCGAAACCGGCAGCCGAGCAGAAAGCCCAGGCGGCGAAGAAACACCACAAAGCCGCTGCAAAACCGGCTGCTGAGCAAAAAGCCCAGGCGGCGAAGAAACACCATAAAGCCGCTGCGAAACCGGCAGTAGCGCAGAAAGCCCAGGCGGCGAAGAAACACCATAAAGCCGCTGCGAAACCGGCAGTCGCGCAGAAAGCCCAGGCGGCGAAGAAACACCATAAAGCCGCTGCGAAACCGGCAGTCGCGCAGAAAGCGCAGGCTGCAAAGAAACATCATAAAGCGGCACACCACGCAGCTAAACCGGCGGTTAAACCGGCGGCATAATGGTCAGGGCGTTAAGGTGATAAACCGGCGCTGAACAGCGCCGGTTTTTTTTCAGGAGGACATCATGCTGCAACGCTATCGCTTCGAATTGCTGCTGTTACTGCTCATCGTCTGCGCGCTGTTTACCCTGCGCTTGATGTTTAAATAGCGGGCTGCTGAACCCATTTACGGGCCGGCGGCGTATAGTCGCGAAAACCGGCGATAATCTCGTCTGCCGAGGTAGCAAACGGCAGCATCTCCGCGTAGCGCGGGTGCATAAATCCTTCCCGTACCATGTTGTCGACCATCGCCTGAAGCGGATCGTAATAACCCTTGATATTCAGGAACGCGCACGGTTTCTCATGGATCCCCAGTTGCGCCCAGGTCCATTGTTCGAAAATCTCTTCGAGCGTCCCCGCCCCGCCCGGCAGGGCAATAAAGCCATCCGCCAGCGCCGCCATTTTGGTTTTCCGCTCGTGCATATCCTCGACCACATGCAGCTCCGTCAAGCCGCGGTGGGCAATTTCCCGCTCCACCAGGCCGCGCGGCATCACGCCGATCACCACACCACCGGCCTCCAGCGCCGCATCGGCGACCGCCCCCATCAGACCGACTTTGCCGCCGCCATAGACAAGCGCCAGCCCCTGCTGCGCCAGCGTACGTCCGACCAGACGGGCGGTGTCGAGATACAGCGGATGTTCGCCAGCTGAAGAACCGCAAAAAATACCAATCGATTTCATCTTCGTTATGACTCCTTCTCTTCTGGTGGCCGATAATTTAACACAACGGCAACCCTACCGCGCAGAGTTAGACGGGCAGAAAAAAGCGAGTCATGACGCTCGCTGGCGAAGAAATATCCTTGTGGTTCAGTAAAATATATCCGGAATGGGTAAAAGTTCCGCAATCGCATGCAATGTGCAAGAAAAGTGACGTTTACCTCTTGCCACATCCTCTCCCTGCCGCTAATATGCGTCCCCGTTGTCACCACAACATTGCGTTCGTAGCTCAGTTGGTTAGAGCACCACCTTGACATGGTGGGGGTCGTTGGTTCGAGTCCAATCGAACGCACCATAATGCGTTTATAGCTCAGTTGGTTAGAGCACCACCTTGACATGGTGGGGGTCGTTGGTTCGAGTCCAATTAAACGCACCATAATGCGTCTGTAGCTCAGTTGGTTAGAGCACCACCTTGACATGGTGGGGGTCGATGGTTCGAGTCCATTCAGACGCACCAATCAGTTATCCTTCTGTAATTTCTGTGTTTTATCACCTGCCCCCCGATGGTATTGCTGACTTAAAATGTTGTGTATTGGCAAAGATTTTTCCTTGCATATTCCACACTCGTGCAGGGGAAGCCAACCCTTTTAAGTACATTTTTGAGCACATCGAAATGGCGCTTTAAGCCACAAACGGTGGGGAATGTGTCATTGCAACAAGGCATTTTTTCCCGGCGGAAAACATTTCAGGCTTTAAAACTCCGGGCACTGACGTGACAGAATACTGCAGACAAAACAAAGGTGACGACTATGCCATTAACCGACACGGCCATTCGTAATGGCGGCTACTCCCCCAAATGACTCGCTGACCGATATGGATGGCCACTCCCTGTCTGTCAGCAAATCAGGAAGCAAAAATGGCAATTTCACTACTATCATAACGGAAAACAATGCAGCATAAGTTTCGGCCTCTAACCTGAAATTTCACTCAGTGTGGCCCGAATTTTACGTCATGAAGCCCGTTCACAAATTGCACAGGGTTTCGTTCCTCAGATTCAGACAAAATTAACGCTGGCAAAACGACACTTCAAGTATTTGAAAGGGCACCCATCACACTCATATTTTTACTCCACAGTCATGAGCATCAAAAATCGATCAACAGACCACGCCGTTTAATTTTTAATGATAATCATTCCATTCATCATAAATATATGCATATGAAAATCGATATATCAGATACCCCACCAGGAATTCCACAACTGAAAGTAAACCCCAGAGAAATTTATATTCATTTACTGAGAAAAAAAAAGACCAGCCAGCCAGCGCGATACCTGAAGTACCTAATCCCATACCTGCTCCCCTGATAACACGGGAAAGTATGATGAGTAATGTTCGTTTTATCTTCATAATCCACCAAAGAAATATTCCGTACTGAAAACTATTCCCTGGCGTAAAAAAGCGAGCGCGCGGTACAGCAGGGATGAAACCCTGCCATAGTAGAATAAAGAAAGTCCAGCCCCAACCGGGCCAGACTAACTTTTTAAGATTAACGCCCGAATTACATTGAGAATTTACATATAAAAGACCTGAGCCATTGATGATGTCATAATATGGCGGGCGGTTCGCACATATCCAGAATAAGCGGCGAAAACGCACCATGAAATACATTGCTTTTCTGATTTACATCAGTAAGCGCCGCCTGACCGTTATGTCGTATAACCCGCTAATATTATCCAGACGATACTGACAGGGATAATATTCCCCGGCCATAAAGCGCAGCGGCAGCTTGCGCACCTACCGTCTGACAGACAAGACCCGCATATTGTCTTCAGACACGGCGAAGACTGGCCTGCGCCATCGCCAGGGCATCTTCCCCTGCCGGCAGCCGCGAAGGGGCATCAGGATCGTGCACCATTCGCCAGACGGCCTGAGCCACATCCGTCGTCTGCGTCACGCTGGCGTTATCCTGCATGCTGTCGAAGATCTGCTGGCCGAGCGCCGCATAGCTCTCCGGGAGCTGGCCCATCGTTCGACGAGCGTTTTCCCCGAAGCGGGTCTGGGGAGCGCGTCCCGGCAGGATCAACCCGACGCGAATATTAAAAGCACGAAGCTCCAGCGCCAGCGACTCCGTGAAGGCATTCACCGCCGCCTTACTCGCGGTGTATACCGCCAGCAGGGGCATCGGTTGCAGGGTGACCGCCGAGGTAATATTAACGATCGTCCCGCTTCGGCGCGCTCTGAACCGGGGGATCACCGCCTGGGTCATGGCAATCGTTCCCAGGGTATTGGTGGCAAACAGGTCTGCTATCGCCTCGCGCGACGCGCCCTCCAGGGCATTAAGCATCCCCACCCCGGCGTTGTTAACCAGCACATCAATCTCTCCGGCTTCGGCAATGGCCTCTGCGATACTCTGCGCCGAAGTGACGTCAAGACGCACCAGCCGCAGACGGTCGCTGGCGGGCAACACACCTTCCTGCGGAGCGCGCATCGTGGCAATAACCTTCCAGCCTTGCTCGAGAAAATAACGCGCCGTCTCCAGGCCAAAACCCGATGAACAGCCGGTGATCATTATCGTTTGCATATCTCTGTCTCCGAATGGCTTCTTCCTTTTGATCATAGACAGGCCGTGTCGGACGATATAGGGTCAATAATCCATCATTCTTTAGCAGGAGTCCGGAAATGAGCGATCCGTTGGCGGAGGTTATTGCCATGCTAAATCTCAGAGCGGTGCTGACCAAAACCGTTGAGGGGGCGGGAGACTGGCGAGTGATACGCTCGGACCAGGGGTTGTCATTTTATGGCGTCGTGCTGGAAGGCGGCTGTCGGCTGGAAATAGACCAGCATGAGCCGCAGATCCTGCGCGCCGGGGATTTTATTCTGATCCCGGCGGCGTACCGCTTCGCGCTAACCAGCCTGACCCCGCCCCCTTCACCGGCGCTGGAGACCATCCCGGTGCAACTGGCGGAGGGACACTTTCGGCTTGGAGCCCTCGACAAGCCTGCGCAGATGCAGGCGCTGATTGGCCACTGCGCTTCCGGTTCAACGAACGCCAGCCTGCTGGCCTCGCTGTTGCCAGCCTTTGTGGTGGTCCGCAATCAACCGCGGCTGGCCACCTTTGTCGGGCTGCTGAAAGAGGAAGCGAAGGCGGATCGCGCGGGCAAATCTTTCGTTCTGGCGCGGATGGTTGAGCTACTTTTTATCGAGGCCATCCGTTCCTCCGGCACGCTCGCCACCCCCGGTCTGATGCGCGGGCTGAGCGACCCGCGGGTCGCCCAGGCAATCCGCCTGCTGCATCAGGCCCCCGCCAGACGCTGGACGGTCAACGCCCTGGCCGCCGACTGCGCGCTGTCTCGCTCGACGTTATTTGAACGCTTTACCGACCTGACCGGGATGACCCCGATGGGCTATCTGTTAGGCTGGCGAATGACCCTGGCCATGCAGTGGCTGAGCGAGACGGGCATCAGCATTGCGGATATCGCCGAGCGCATCGGCTATGGCTCGGCCAGCGCGTTCAGCGTAGCCTTTACCCGCTATACCGGGATATCGCCGGGGAAATATGCCCGCCAGCGGGCGACGCAGCCTCCCCCCGGGCCAGCCCTGACTTAACCGGCTGCAATCTCCGTCTGCAGCCAGCGCTCAAACACCTGCAGCGCCAGCTCTCCCTCCCCGCCACCGGGTTTGATCAGACAAAAGCGCTTGGCCAGCGTCGGGGAGCCCGGCCACGGAGCGACCAGCGTCCCGGCGCGCAGCTCGCTTTCCACATACATCTTCGGCACCAGCGCCACCCCCTGCTGACTCAGTACCGCGGCGATGGCCATCTCATGCAGATCGTAGCGCGGCCCCTGCGCCGGATTATCCAGCGCCAGCCCGCATTCCCGGGCATAGAGCAGCCAGGCGTCAGGGTTCTGCCGCCGGTGAATGCGCGGCAATCGGTTCAGTTGCCCGGGGAGATCGTCATTCGTCAGCAGCGCCGCATGACAGACCGGCAGCAGATACTCCTCGAACAAAAAGGTCACATCCATGCCAGTCCACGCCGGGTGATCAAAATGGATGGCGGCATCAAAACCGCTGCCCGGGAGGATGAAGGGATCGCTGCGGGCGGCAATATTGACCACGATATGCGGATGCTGCGCTGCAAAGCGTCCAAGCCGGGGAATTAACCAGCGGCTGGCAAAGGTGGGGAGCACGGCGATCTCCAGACTATGTCCATCGGAGGGCATCCCGCTGACGTCGTGGGTGTCCCGCTCCAGACGGGCGAGGATCTCGCGGACCTGGCGGGCATAGCGGGCGCCAGCCGGATTGAGCCGCACCCGGCTCCCCGTCCTGTCGAAGAGTTTACTGTCGAGGAGCGCTTCCAGACGGGCAATCTGCCGGCTGATGGCCCCTTCCGTTAACGCGAGTTCCGCCGCCGCGCGGGCAAAGTTGCCGTGACGGGCAGCGGCCTCAAAAGCCAGTAGCGCAGCGCTGCTGGGGATTTTACGACGCATAGCCAATGCTCCTTGTGCAGGCTCACCGAAAGTCAGTGACAGAATATCACTGACCATTGAATTAACATCGTTTTTCAGCGCCATTTTTAGCCGATAGGATGATGAAAAGTCACTAAAGCGCTTTGCGCGCTCAATCATCTGTCCATCGAGGTCACTATGCTCTATGTCGTCGAATGCGCCTACACCGATCCCCAAAGCGAAACAGCGTGGAATACCTTTTACAATCAGGAAAAACTGCCGGCGCTGGTCTCTGTGCCCGGTTTTTACGCCTCTCAGCGCTTCCGCGCCCTCAACGAGGAGTGCCCCCGCTACCTGGCGCTGCACGATATCCACGATGCTACCGTCATCGACAGCGACGCCTACCGCCGCAACGGTGGCGGCCATTTTGCCCGCTGGCAATCGGCGATCACCGACTGGCACCGCCACCTCTATGTTGCAGATAGCGGCGTGCGGGAGGTCCGGTCTGATGAGGTGCTCCTGCTGAGCGATACGCCTCAGACGCTACCCATCTCCCCGGCAATCGTCCTGCTGCCTGGCGGCCTGGCGACGCAACAAACCCGGTATGCCGCCATTGTCCCGCGTGACGATCTGCATCACCTGGCCACGGCTGCCGCCGTCTTTATCTATCAGCCCATCACCGCCCGGTTACGTAACCCGGCGCAACGCGCATGAGGTCACCATGACACCAGCTCCTTTTTATACGTTGACCGCAGGCGATCTGACGGTGACCGCCGTCAGTGATGGTCAGATGTCGGCGCCACTGTCCTTACTCTCGGGTATCACGCCTGAGGAGGCGGAGCGCCTGCAGCGGAACGCCGGGTTAGCCTCACCGGAGGCCATTGCGATCGGCGCCTACCTTATCCGCGGACGCGGGCACACCGTACTGGTGGATACCGGCACCGGGGGAGTCAATGGCGTCGGCGGTGCGCTTATCGCCACTCTGGCGCTGCTCGGCGTACGCCCTGAGGAGATTGACACCATCCTCCTCACCCACGCGCACCCGGATCACATCGGCGGGTTGCTGACGGCAACCGGCGCCCCGGCGTATCCCAACGCCACGGTGTTCCTGCCTTCGCGGGAACGCGCTTACTGGCTGGCGGCATCCACACTGGACAACGCCAGCGATCGCGGCCGGCGCAACGTGCTGCTCGTCCACCGCGTACTGGCAATCTGCGCGGCGCAAATTCGCGAAGTTGATGGTGAGGAGACGGTCGCCGGGATCCACCCGTGCCCTCTGCCCGGCCATACGCCCGGCCATACCGGGTATCGTCTCGAGGCGGGCGATACCTCGCTGCTGATCTGGGGGGATATTGTCCATTTCCCGACCATTCAGACCACCCGGCCGTCGGTGTCGGTCGCCTTCGACGTCGATTCTGAACAGGCCCGACAAACCCGGGAATGTCTGCTGCGCCAGGCCGCCAGCGAACAATGGCTGATCGCCGGCATGCATCTTGGTCTGCCCGGCTTTGCCAGGGTGGTGGAGACGCCTTCTGGTTATCTGTTGCAGTCGGTGTAAAGGTCGCAGAGGTAAGCCCTGCTTGTCCGCAGGAACAAGCAGGGCTTTATGTCAGGGGGTTGGGCAGGCCGCTAACTGCGGCTTTTCCAGGCTTTTTTGCTTTTGCAGCTGGCTTTGGTGGCGACCCACGGGTGGCGTAGCTGAGTCAACTGAAGATCCTGGGAGGCCGGGCTGGCCGACCAGCGTTTGTTACACAGAGGCTTACGAGTTGCAATGACCATAAAACGCTCCTGAAAAGTAATGAACAATTCCCTGGGTAGTTCCATAAGTTCAGAATCAGCTTATCATCGCGTAACGGAAGTTATTTCAATCTTTGTTTTACTATGTAAATGGTTAAAGCCTCCTGAAATGAGCAAAATTGATCTAGATCAATATAAGTGCATTTAGTTTTTCCTGACACCTATATATTCAACCGCTTACCAGCGGCTGACGTTTGTTTAAGACTTTTCCTATACCATACAATCCTGTAGAGCAATAATCATTTATCAGATTTTTATTCTACTTATGTATACAAACATGGTTATTTGTTTTGATTATTCTAACAAATAAAATTCACTTGGTCAGTCAGCAGCAGGCAGGTACTCTGCACCGGCAATAACTGGATTTGTCAGGGAGTGGTGGATGACTAAGGGCTATAAACTGCTTGGCTATAAGTTAGCAGATAATATTTTCTACTGCCTGCATCATCGGGAAATTATCGCGCTGCGAGGGACGCGAACGCAAGTTCAGCTACGCAGTACCATGGCCTGTTTACTGGAATATCTGTTGGCGCATGGCAGAGAACGGGTGGTCAGCGATGAAGAGTTGATGATTAACGTCTGGGAAAAAAATAACCTTCGCCCGTCTGCGCAGCGATTATGGCAGGTTATTCAGACGTTAAAATCCCGTCTTAGCCAGGCAGGCGTTGAAAGCGCATTAATTATTCGGGTCAAGTGCGCAGGGTATTATATTAACAATGCTGTCGTAGCCGAAATTTACTCATTCAAACCACCGGGCATGATGAATTATATTAATGCCTCGCCTGCTGATATGAATAAACTTCTGGTACGCAGCTAATCCCCTCTCCGCGCCGTTTACATCGCTTGTAACAGGGTTTATCCGTTGAATATTTTAATTCACAGCAATAATCTTTTTTTTAATATCGGCCTCGCCCAGTGTTTCAGAGATATTCAGGAGACCCTGCCCGGGCTGAACATTATTCATTCGCTGCCACTCAGCCATTTTCCCGATCCGGCTGGGCTGGATGTGATTATTTTATCGCTGGAAAACTTTCACGATTATCAGGCCGCCGCTGAATTAGCCCTGCGTTATCAGAGTCTGGTGGTCGGCTTTACCTCGGCCGGCAACGTGAGGCGCGGACGCGCCTTTTTCGCGGATACCCTCCTGTGGGTTAGCCAGCGGGAAAGCGTTCCGGAGGTTGGCCGCCTTTTGCGCAGGCTGGCCGATCGTCGCTGGCCTCTGGTGCCGCGTCATCAGCGTCAGAGTACCTCTTCCCGTCAGCGAGCGCCCCTCAACCTTCTGGAAAGGCGGATAATCGCCGCCACCATGAAGGGACAGTCGGTGAATCAACTGGCGGCCACGTTGGGGATCAATCGCAAGCGAGTCTATAACGGACTGGAACGGATTAAGGTTAATTTTCACCTGGTCAGCCATGCTCATTTTCATCATTTTATGATCTCCGGGCCAACGTTTAACCCGCTCTCACCCGACCTTGCCAGTTATACGCCAGGGGCAAAGCCTGCCCGACAGCGGCAGGCTGCGTTGCACGCGGCGAAAAATCATTCATATTATTTGAATAATATTCGCAAATTGTTTTGATTTTAGCCTGCAACATTCAAGCGTATTCTTTACCACATCAGGGCGAAAAGCCCTTTATCAGACACCAGATTAAGGAATACGACCATGAAATCCATCAAAACTTTCGTTGCAGTTGCGGCACTGTCTCTGTTCTCTTCTGTCAGCTTCGCCCAGAGCGTCAGCGCTACCGCCTCGACCCTGGACCGGGCTGAAGCAAAAATCGCCGCCCAGGCCGCGGAACAGGGTGCATCCTATAAAATCACCAGCGCCCAGTTTAATAATCGCGTCCACATGACGGCTGAACTGAGCAAATAAGCCTTTTAGCCGTTAGCGATAAATACAGCGCCGTTTTTAACGGCGCTGTATTTTTTTCCGCCTTTCCCTTTTCAGCGTTTTGCCGACAGGCATGCTGTGGCGCTCGCTCCATTCCCGACCAATACTGACTGTATCCTCCAGAAAAGAGAGCCTGATGATGAAAGCCTGGACAGTCAAAAAACCCGGTTCGCTTGAGAACCTGCTGCTTGTCGATCTTGCTGACCCCGGGGCGCCCGCTGCAGGAGAGATCCGGGTGGCGCTGCACGCCACCTCGCTGAACTACCATGATTTGCTGGTCGCAACGGGGGTAATTCCCACCGCCGATCGGCGGATCCTGATGGCGGATGGCGCCGGCGTGGTGGAAGCGGTTGGCGCCGGAGTGAACGAATTTCAGCCGGGTGACCGGGTGGTCGCTGGCTTTTTCCCGCAGTGGCTGGATGGCCGCCCCGGTCCGCTGGTGAGCGACTTCAGTCAGACCCCGGGCGATGGCGCGGAGGGGTTCGCCTGCCAGTATGTCGTCAGGCCGGCCAGCCATTTTACCCATGCGCCTGAGGGGTGGAGTTTCAGGGAGGCGGCAACCATCACCACCTCCGGTCTTACCGCCTGGCGTGCGCTGGTCGTCGAAGGACGGTTAAAAGCAGGCGATACGGTGCTGACGCTTGGTACCGGCGGCGTGTCGATAACCGCCCTGCAGCTGGCGAAAAGTATGGGCGCGCAGGTGATCGTCACCTCGTCGTCAGATGAAAAACTCGCCCGCGCTCGCGCCCTGGGGGCCGATCATCTCATCAATTACCGCACCACCCCGGCATGGGGCGCCGCGGTGCAGGATATCACCGGCCATCGCGGGGCCGATCTCATTCTGGAGCTGGGCGGTCCGGGCACCCTGGGGCAGTCGTTCGAGGCGGTCAGTGTTGGCGGACACATCGCCCTGATCGGCGTCCTGACCGGCTTCGAGGGCCATGTCCCCACCCATCTGCTGATGAGTAAACAGGCCCGACTGCAGGGGCTGGTGGTAGGTAATAGACGGCAACAACAGGACTACGTCAACGCCCTGAACCTGCAGGCGTCGCGGCCGGTTATCGATAAAGTGTTTGATTTTACAGCCTTACCGGATGCCTTTCGCTATCTGCAAAGCGGCGCCCATTTTGGCAAAATTTGCGTGGAGTGGTGAGGGGATGAACAGGGCCTCCGTGCCCTGAGAACGGCTTTATTCGAAGAAGACGTCCGGATTTTCCGACAGCGAAACAAAGGATTTCGTGTTTTTATCCAGCGCCTGAATGTCGCCGCTTTCAATGTCGTAGAACCAGCCGTGCAGGCGCAGGGTATGGTCGCGCAGACCGACCGCCACCGACGGATGGGTTTTGATGTTGTTCAACTGAGCGATGACGTTTTCCTGCACCATGCCGTTGACCTTATCGGTTTCGCTGGCCCAGGTTTTCTTTTCCACCACTGCTTTCGCGGCATCAGCATAGCGCAGCCAGTGGGACACCGCCGGCATCGGCTCAAGGCACTGGCAAGTGGCGATCGCTTTCATCGCGCCGCAGTTGGAGTGGCCGCAGATCACGATATCCGTCACGCCCAGCGCAACGACGGCATATTCGATGGTAGCAGAAACGCCACCTGGCTCCGGCCCGAAAGACGGCACGATATTCCCGGCGTTACGAATGACAAAGAGCTGTCCCGGCTCCTGCTGGGTTACCAGTTCAGGCACCAGACGGCTGTCTGAACAGGAGATGAAAAGCGCTTTGGGATTCTGGCTGGAGGCCAGGCTACGGAAGAGCTCTTTACGCTGGGGGAAGATCTCTTTCTGGAAGTTGAGGAAGCCCTCAATGATATGTTGCATAGCAGTGTCTCTTCTCTGTAGTTATTACGGTATGACAAAGATCACAGTTATTCAGTTTACCATTGATGACAAGAATGGGAATCGTTATTCAAACAGTTGCGCAGAAAACGCGCGCCGCCACCGCCCGCGCCGCCCTGCCTTATCCACACCTTTTTGACGTGATTTCCTGAACCAGTTTGCTACTCTGTCTACCCCAACCGTTCACAGGTTACCGACCGCCTGCCGGCGGCGGACATCACAGGAGTCGCTATGTTCTTATCCAGCCTGATGGCCATTGCCGCGGTGCTGATCATGGGCGTGATCAGTCCCGGCCCAAGCTTTATCTTTGTCGCGCGCAATGCCGTCGCTCGCTCGCGCGTGCACGGTCTGGTGACCGCCCTCGGTACTGGCGCCGGCGCCGCCATTTTTTCCATTATGGCGATGCTGGGCCTGCAGAAGGTGCTCACCGCGGTGCCGGAACTGTTTATTGGGCTGAAGGTGGCGGGCGGGATCTATCTGCTGTGGCTTGGTTATAAAATTTTCCGCGGGTCGGCGCAGCCGATGGACTTTTCCGCCAGCGGCATGGCTGGCAACCATTCGCTGCTGAAGACCTTCCGCGATGGGCTGTATACCCAGCTGAGCAATCCCAAAACCGCGCTGGTGTTCGCCTCAATTTTTACCGCTCTGCTGCCAGCGCAGATCCCCACCGCGTTTTACTACATCGTGCCGCTGATGAGCTTTCTGATTGACGTCAGCTGGTATTCGCTGGTGGCGCTGGTGCTGTCTGCCGATCGCCCGCGGCGCGTCTACCTGCGGCTGAAGCGGCGGATCGACATCGCCACCGCGACGGTGCTGGGGGCGCTGGGCCTGCGGCTTATCGCCACCTCCCTCACCCGCTAACGGGTTACACGGTATGGATGCGAATATCGTGCTGCTGAAAGGCAACGCGATATTCGCGACTGATGTTCTCTTCCACCACCAGCACATCGATATCGCTGCTCGCGGCCACCACAAACCGTGCCACTGCCGGAATTTTATCCGAGGTCAGGCCGACGATAATTTCGCTGCACTGCTTAATCACCGCTTTCTTGAACTCGCAGTCGGCGTAGTCAAAACCGGTCAGGCCCGACTCTGGCGCCATGGCGCAGCCGCCGATAAAACCCTGATCGAATAACATGCCCTGCACCTGAGCCACCGCCGCGGCGCCGACGCACCCGCCGCTCGCCCGCTGCACCTGGCCGCCGAGGATCACCACGTCATACAACGGTTTTTTCACCAGTACCGCGGCGATCTCCGGGGAGTTCGTTACCACCGTCAGCGCCAGCTCAGCGGGTAGCGCCTCGGCCATCGCCAGATTGGTGGTCCCGGTATCGACGAAAATCGTGCCGCCGGGCTTCACCAGCCTGGCACACTGTTGCGCGATCCTGACTTTTGTTGCTCGATTTTTATCTTTCCGTTCACTGTAGTCCCCGGCCTCCGGCAGGCTCAGCACCGCCCCGCCATACACCTTTTTACAGAACCCCTCGCGACTGAGCTCATGCAGATCGCGGCGGATGGTGTGCTCCGACACCTGAAGCCGCGCCGCCAGCTCCGCGCACACCACTCTGCCGTTTTCCTGCAGGATCTGGCAAATCAACGCTTGTCGCTGTTGGGGAAAAGCAGCATAATCGAGCACGATGACTCCTTAAATTATCAAAAACGAGCAACAGCAAGCATGATCGTCTGCGCTGCTTTGATTGTCAATGTTCCTGCCCGGAGGTTTACCATGAAAATTGCCCATTTCGCCCTGTGGACCCAACAGCTCGACGTCCAGGCCCGCTTCTGGGTGGAGTTCTTTGCCGCCAGCATCAATGAAAAATACCTCAGCCAGACCAACCCCGGCTTTGCCTCCTATTTTGTCACCATCGAGGACGAGGTGGTGATCGAGCTGATGACCAAGCCTGGCCTGCAGCCGGCCAGCGCGGATAATAACCATACCGGCTGGGCGCATCTGGCCCTCTCGGTGGGCGGGGCGGAACAGGTCGATGCCCTCGCCCAACGCGCCGAGGATGCGGGGATACTGGTTTCGCCGCCGCGTACCACCGGCGACGGCTATTATGAGGCGGTGATCGCCGATCCCGATGGCAACCTGATTGAAATCGTCGCATAGTCAGCAGACCGCCAGTATTCAGGAGGCATTCATGGCACGTTACCGAATTATCGACACCGCGACCTGGCCCCGCCGGGACCATTTCACCTTTTACCGACAATTTGCCAACCCCAGCTTTAACCTCTGTGTCCCGATAGCGGCGCAGCGCCTGTACGAATGTGCGAAGGACCGTCGGGTCTCGTTTTTTCAGCTCGCGCTCTATGCGCTACTGCGCGCGGCAAACGGAGTACCGCAGCTACGGCAGCGCGTGCGCAATGATGAGGTGATTGAATATGACAGCCTGGCGGTAATGACGCCGGTGATGACCGTCGAGGAAGGATTCCGCCAGGTATGGTGCGACAACGCCCCCGAGTTCACCACCTTCAGCGATGCGGCAACGCCGAAGATCGTCGCGGCAAGAGAGACAACGCCGGCGCCGCTCATCGTCGATGGCGAGCATTTTATCTGCGCCAGTTGTCTGCCGTGGCTCCACTTCACCTCGATGACCCATGCGGAATATGCCGTAGGCGCGGCGGTGCCCGCGCTTACCTGGGGGAAACTACAGAACGGCGTGATCCCGGTGGCCGGGCGGTTTAACCATGCCTTCGTCGACGGTCTCCACGCCAGCCGCTTTTTTGCTCTCGTGGAAGAGGGATTTAGCGACCCCGAGCGGCTCTGGCAACCGTTAACCGAGACCGCACCCTCACTGCTCGCCCCTGCGGCAAAGAAACGCTGAGGTCCTCGCCACGCTCACCGCCTGACAGCCTTCCTTCGGTCCGGCGGTCGCTTTCCTCTCCTGTTGCCTTTGCAACAGCCGGCGCAAAACGGCGCTGCATTTGCAGCAGTCCGCTCCATCAGCTGACATAGCCAACCCGCTTCCTATCACGACTGCGCCTTCCTCTCTCGCTGGCACGTGTTTTGCTTACCCACACATATAACCCACAGGCATTATGAATTATTTATTTATCTAATTTTTGCATAAGCTATTCACTGAATAAGAGAGAAGATGATGTCAGCCAGTTCACCCGCACAGCCTTACACCCAGTCCACGCCGCAGGCGCATATTATTGCCAGCGATGCGGAAGCCCTCGCCATCGCCCATGAGATCGCCGCCGTGCTCAAACCCGGCGCCGCCGAGCGCGACCGGACGGGCATTGTCCCGGCGGAGATCGTCAACACCTATTCCAACAGCGGACTGTGGGGCATCACGGTGCCGCGCCGCTTTGGCGGCGCCGAGGTCTCGGCCGCGACCCTCGCGCAGGTTATCGCCATTCTCTCTGCAGCGGATCCGTCGTTAGGCCAGATACCCCAGAACCACTACTGCCTGCTGGAGGATATTCGTCTGCAGGGTAGCGACGACCAGCAGGCGTTCTTTTTCGCCCAGGTATTACAGGGCTATCGCTTCGCCAATGCCCTGTCGGAAACCGGGGGGAAAACGGTCCTTGATATTCGTACCCGTATCGAGGAAGGCGCAGACGGTCTGCGGATCAATGGCCGTAAAGGCTACTGCACCGGCTCGCTGTACGCCCACTGGATTGGCATTCTGGCGCTGGACGCCGACGACCGCGCCCAGCTCGCTTTCGTCCCCCAGAACAGCCCGGGGCTGACGGTGGTCAACGACTGGGCGTGCCTCGGTCAGCGCACCACCGCCAGCGGCACCGTGCTGGCCGATAATCTTCCGGTTAATCCTTTCCACCTTTTCCCAACCTGGAAGTCCTACGCCAGCCCGACCCTTGCCGGCCCGTTCGCCCAGCTGACCACCGCGGCGATAGACGCCGGGATCGCCCGCGCGGCGCTGGACGATACCGTGGCGTTCGTACGCCACAGCGCCCGGCCGTGGATCGACGCCGGTGTGGCGCAGGCGAGCGACGATCCGCTGACTATCTACCATATCGGTCAACTGGACAGCCGCCTTGCCGCAGCCGACGCGCTGCTGGAGCGGGCGGGACGGGTGCTCGACCGCTATAAAAATGACCTCAGCGAGGAGCATGTCGCCGAGGCGTCGCTGGCCGTCGCCCGCGCCAAAATCTGGACCACCGAAGTGGCGCTGGAGGCCGCCAGCCGCCTGTTCGAGCTGGGGGGCACTCGCGCCACCGGTGAGTCGCTCAACCTCGACCGCCACTGGCGCAATGCCCGGGTGCACACCCTGCACGACCCGGTTCGCTGGAAGTATCAGCTGCTTGGCAACTGGGTGCTGAACGGCATTCGCCCGCAACGACATGACTGGAACTGATATGACGAGTCTGCTGGCGTTTTTCGCGGAAATCGACTGGAACGATGTGGCCCAGGCCGCCCTCGATACCCTTACCATGCTGGCCTGGTCGCTGGGATGGACCGTACTGCTGGGGCTTCCGCTGGGGATTGTGCTCTATCTCACCGGCGAGCCGCGTTTGCTGTACGCCCCGCGCCTTTACCGCCTGCTGTCATTGTGCGTCAACGTACTGCGATCCCTGCCGTTCATCATTTTGCTCATCGTGATGATCCCGGTGACCACGTTGCTGACCGGCACCTCGCTGGGGGTGGAAGGAACCATTCCGCCGCTGGTCGCCGGCTGCGCCCCGTTCTTCGCCCGGCTGGTGGAAACCGCCCTGCGCGAAGTGGAGCACGGCCTGGTGGAGGCCAGCTGGTCGATGGGCGGCAGCACCTGGCAGCTTATCTGGCACACGCTGCTGCCGGAGTCGCGGGCCGGGCTGATCGCCGCCGTGACCGTGACGGCCATTTTGCTGGTCGACTACACCTCGATGGCGGGGGTGATCGGCGGCGGCGGGCTGGGCGATCTGGCCATTCGTTTTGGTTATCAGCGCTTTCAGACTGACGTGATGGTGGTCACCGTCCTGATGCTGATTGCGCTGGTACAGCTTCTGCAAATGAGCGGCGACCGCCTGGTGCGCTACGTCAGCCGCAAATAACTTACCCTTCTCTGCTCAGGAAACCCTTATCATGAAAAAATCCATTATTGCCGCCGGACTGCTGGCCCTCTTCTCCACCGCAGCGCTGGCTAACGAGACGCTGATCGTCGGCGCCACGCCGGTGCCGCATGCGGAAATCCTTGAATTTGTGAAGCCGGTGCTGGCAAAGGAAGGCGTCGATTTACAGGTCAAGGTGTTTAACGATTTTATTCAGCCTAACCAGCAGTTGGCGGAGAAACACCTCGACGCCAACTACTACCAGTACCGGCCATTCCTCGATAACTACAACCAGACCCGCCACACCAACCTTGTACCGGTGGTGGGAGTGCATATCGAGCCCTTCGGCGCCTACTCCAGCAAATACACGACCCTCGCCGCGGTGCCTGACGGCGCCACGATCGCCATCCCTAACGATCCGGTGAACACCGGCCGCGCGCTGGTGATGTTAAGCAACGCCGGGCTGATTACCCTCAAGGATCCGCACAACCCGCAATCGGCAACCAAGGACATTACCAGCAACCCGCATCACTTTAAGATCCGCGAACTGGAGGGCGCCATGCTGGCGCGCGCGGTGAAGCAGGTCGACCTGGCCTTTATCTTTGCCAACTATGCGCTGGAGGCCGGTATCGACACCGATAAAGCGTTGCTGGTGGAAAAAGGCAGCGATCTGTACGTCGAATATCTGGTGGCGCGCCCGGACAATATTCAGGACCCGGGCATTCAGAAGCTGGCGCAAGCGCTGCATTCGGACGCAGTTCGTCAGTTCATTCTGACGCGTTATCAGGGCAAAATTTTACCTGGATTCTAATCACCGCGGGCAGCGGCGTCAGCCGCTGCCCGGGCTAACGGAGCGCATCATCGTGACGCATATCCCCGCCCCACCGACCCACATTGAGTTTGCTGGTATCAGCAAAGCCTATCCTAACGGCGTGCAGGCGCTACAGGACATTGACCTGACCATCCGTCAGGGCGAAATTTTCGGCATCATCGGCCGCAGCGGCGCCGGAAAATCCACCCTGCTGCGCCTGTTTAATCGTCTGGAAAATGCCGACAGCGGCGAGATGTTCATCCACGGCGAGTCAACCGTGCGCTACTCCACGCGCCAGCTGCGCGATCTGCGTCGGCGGGTGGCGATGATTTTTCAGCACTTTAACCTGATGGCCACCAAAACCGTGGCGCAGAACATCGCCTTGCCGCTGAAGATGGCTGGCGTCCCGGCCGGCGAACGCCAGCGTCGGGTCAGCGAGATGCTTGAGCTGGTGGGCCTCAGCGCGCTGCGCGACAGCTACCCGGCCCGCCTCTCCGGTGGCCAGAAACAGCGGACCGGCATCGCCCGGGCGCTGGTCACTCAGCCGGAAATTCTGCTGTGCGATGAGGCAACCTCAGCGCTGGATCCGGAAAACACCCTGTCGGTGCTAACCCTGCTCAAGGAGATTAACCAGCGCCTGGGCCTGACAATCGTGCTGATCACCCACGAAATGGAGGTCATTCGCACCCTCTGCGATCGGGTCAGCGTGCTTGAGGGCGGGCGCATTGTCGAACAGGGCGATGTCTGGCGCGTGTTTGGCAACCCGCAGCACCCGGTGACGCGCGCCATGCTCGGCCTGCAGCACCCCGATCGCCCGGAGGCCGGGCCAGCGCTGCGCGACGGCGAGCAGATCGTGACCTTACGTTTTGACGGCAGCAGCGGTCGCGAACCCAATCTGCAGCATATCGCCAGCCTGCTGGGAGGCGACGCCCGACTGCTGTACAGCAACTGCGAGCGCATTCAGGGCCGGGTGATCGGCCAGCTGCAGGTCCGGCTGAGCGGGCCGCTGGCCGCCAGCGCGCTGGCGCAGGATGGCTGGGTCGCAGACAGCATTCTGACCCACCATCATCAGACAGCGGAAACCACTGCTTCTTAGCCATCGAATGGGATTATATTCCCGATCCTTTGCTAAGGATAATTAGTTATAAATCATAGCGTTTCAGTGTTAGACAGGGCGAAGTGCGCCTCTTATCTTTCGTCATGAATTGTAAATAACCACGCAATTATTTGATGAGGTAGCACTTTTGTCCAGATTACAACAAGGATTAAAAACCCGAAAAACCCGCTTCGCCCTGGCGCTAAAAGTGGCCCTGCTCGGCGGCGTGGTAGCATTTTCTTCTGTTGCCCATGCGGAAGGGATCCTGAAAGAAGGCATCACCCCGGCCACCGACGCCAGCCAGATCCCGGCCAGCGCCAAACTGCGGAAAGACACGGTGGTGGCCGGGATCTCCGAGCCGCAGGGGATCTTTAACCCCTACTTTTTCGTCAACGGCTGGGATGAGAACGTGACTAACGTCATTTTTTCACGCCTGATTGACTGGGACAGTCAGGGTAAGCTGGTCCCGGGACTGGCGGAGAGCTGGACGGTCAGCCCGGACAGTAAAGTCTATACCATCAAATTGCGCCCTGGCCTGACCTTCAGCGACGGTTCACCGCTGACGGCGGAAGATGTCGCCTTTACCCTGACGGTCCTGCTCGACCCCAAATATGATGGCGATACCGACATCACCCTGGCCAATATCGCCGGCGGCGCGGACTACAAAGCCGGCAAAGCTGACAGCGTCAGCGGCCTGAAGGTCATCGACCCGCTCACCCTGCAGGTGACCACCACGCAGCCAGGCGCCACCACGCTGGCCAAAATTGGCGGGCCGGTGCTGTCGAAAGCCTGGTACGGCAAAGGATATCAGCGGGGAAATCTCGACTATCTGCGTTCACTGCACGGCAAGCCACTGGGCAACGGCCCTTACGTGTACGACAAATACATTCCCGGTCAGGAAATACGCTTCCATGCCAATAGCCATTTTTACCGCGGAACGCCGCCAACACCGCGCTTTATCTACCGCGTGACCAATCCGTCGACCAACTTCCAGCTGTTCCAGACCGGGGAGACCGACTATGACGCCTTTACCTCACGCCCCGACGATATTGAGCAGCTGAAAATGCTCGGCTTCGCCAACATTAATCTTTACGGCTCCAGCGACTACAGCCAGGTGGAGTTCAACGTGCATCGCCCGGCGCTGCAGGATAAGCGCGTGCGCCAGGCGCTGATTTACGGCCTGGATCGGCAGAAGCTGATCGACGTGGTCTATCAGGGGTACGGCAAAGTCGCCATCGAGCCGATCGCCCCGATCTCCTGGGCCTTTAACGCTGAAGGCGTCAACCCTTACCCTTACGATCCGGCACAGGCCAAAAAGCTGCTGGATGAGGCCGGCTGGAAACCTGGCGCCGACGGTATCCGCGCCAAAGACGGCCAGCGCCTGGAGCTGACCCTGCTGGTGAGCAAGAAGGTGCTCAACGACGCTCTGATCCCCATCGCCAAGGAGAACTGGCGGCAGATTGGCGTACTGCTGAAGCCGCAGGTGGTGGATTTCAATGCCCTGATGGCGCAGCGTAAAGCCGGAAATTACGATCTGGCCTCCTTTAGCACCAGCACCCTCAACGACCCGCACGACGGGGTATGGGATTTTTACAGCAGCGAAGCTAAAGAGTCCGGCTACCATAACGCGGAAGTCGATAAGCTGATTAACGCCGGCAACGCGGTGCTCGACATTGAACAGCGCAAGCCGATCTACCACCAGCTGTATAAAGTGCTGGCCGACGATCCGCCGGTGATCCTGCTTGGCTATCGCAACATTCTTTCCGCCAGCAGCGCCCGCGTCAGCGGCTTTAAGCCGGATATCTACAACGGCCTGACCGGCAGCCTGCCGGATGTAAAAATCGTCAAGTAAATCCCCCTGGCCGCCGGGTTAACCGGCGGCTGATGTGAGACCATCATGAAAAATTTCATCCTGAGGCGCTTGCTGCAAACGCTGCCGATGCTGCTGCTGGCCTCCTTCATTATTTTTATGCTGTTTGCCAAAACCCCCGGCGACTTTATCGATGGCAATATCACCCTGACCGCCGCCCGCGCCGCAGAGCTGAAGGCGATCTACGGCCTCGACCAGCCGCTGTTCACCCGCTACCTCCACTGGCTGGGACAGCTGCTGCGCGGTGATTTAGGCTTTTCACTGCAGTATCAGATCCCGGTCAGCCAGTTGCTCAACCAGTACATCTGGAACTCTTTTCTGCTGGCCAGCGTCGCGCTGGTCTTTTACTGGGGCATTGGCCTGGCGGTCGGCGTGGTTTCTGCCCTGCGACCCGGCTCCTGGTTTGATCATCTGGTGAGCGTCGCGGTGTTTGCCGCCATGTCGTTCCCCACCTTTTTCCTCTGCCTGCTGCTGATTAAATGGTTCGCCGTCGATCTCCACTGGCTACCGGTAGGCGGGATGACCAATACCGGCAGCGACGAGAGCGGCTGGCAGTATGTGCTGCAAGTGGCCGCCCACCTGGCGCTGCCGGTGCTGGCGCTGGTGATGCTGCAGGCGGGCAGCCTGACGCGCTATGTGCGCGCCAGTATGCTCGACGTGGTGAAAATGGATTTTATCCGTACCGCCCGCGCCAAGGGATTGCAGGAGCGCACGGTGATCCTCAAGCATGCCCTGCGCAACGCCCTGCTGCCGATTATCACCCTGCTGGGCTTCGAGCTGCCGGGGCTGTTCTCCGGGGCGATCATTACCGAAAAGGTGTTCAACTGGCCGGGGGCAGGCCACATCCATATCGACTCGCTGGCCGCCCGCGACTATCCGGTGCTGATGGGGTTTACCCTGTTTCTGGCGGTGCTGACGATCGTCGGGAATTTGCTCGCCGACGTGCTGTACGCCTGGGCCGATCCGCGTATTCGGGTGAGGTCATGATGATCCTGTCTTACTTTGCTTCCCGTCGCCGCCAGCGGCAGGCGGCTATCCCGGCGCTGGCGCATATTCCCCCCTCTCCCTGGCGCCAGGGATGGCGACAGCTGCGCCGTAAACGGCTGGCCATGTTCTGCCTGATCCTGCTGGCGGTGATGGCGGTATGGTGCGTGCTGGGGCCCGTCTGGTCGCCATGGAGAGATGATGCCACCGATGCCCTGAGCATCAACCAGCCGCCCGGGGCGGAACACTGGCTCGGGACCGATTTTCTTGGTCGCGATGTCTACACCCGCCTGCTGCTGGCCGGGCGCATCTCGCTGATTATCGGCCTGCTGACCATGGTGATGTCGGTGTGCCTCGGCTACCTGCTCGGCGCCCTCTCGGGTTATGTCGGCGGGTTAACCGACAAACTGATCATGCGGGTGGCCGACCTGGTGATGACTATCCCCGGGTTACCGCTGTTGATCGTCGCCGGGGCGATGCTTTCTGAGCTCGATTTTTCCCCGGACTCGCGCATTTATATGGTGGTGGTGATGCTCAGCCTGCTGGAGTGGCCCCGACTGGCGCGGCTGGTGCGCGGACAATGTCTCTCCCTGCGCGAACGCGATTTTATGCTGGCCACCCAGGTGCTGGGCCTGTCGGCGCGTCGCCGGCTGTTTGGCCACCTGCTGCCGAATACCATTCCGATTCTGGTGGTGATGGCGACCATGGCCGTCGCCAACGCCATTCTCAGTGAATCCGCGCTGAGCTATCTCGGCCTCGGCGTGGTACCGCCGACGCCGTCATGGGGCAATATGATGGATGCTGCCAACAGCCTGATCGATTTCCAGCGCCGCCCCTGGCTGTGGATGCCGCCGGGCATCGCCATCTTTATCACCGTGATCGCCATCAACGTGCTGGGCGACGGCCTGCGCGACGCCATGGATCCCAATATGAAACCGAGGCTGAAATGACCACGCCGTTAGTCTCCTTTAATCATCTCTCCGTCTCTTTCGCCGGCGAACGCACCCGCGTGCGCGCGGTGCAGGAGGTCTCTTTCACCATTCAGGCCGGACAAACCGTTGGCGTGGTGGGCGAATCCGGCTGCGGCAAAAGCGTCACCGCCATGGCGCTGATGGGTCTCCTGCCACCGCAGGCGGCGCGCATCGACGGCGGCGAGATCCGCTTCGCGGACCGCGATCTGCTGCGGCTGAAAGCCAGACAGATGGCCGACCTGCGCGGCCACCAACTGGCCATGATCTTTCAGGAACCGATGTCGGCCCTGAACCCGGTGTTGACCATCGGGGAGCAGCTGTGCGAACCACCGATCCGCCACCTCGGCGCCACGCCGAAAGCCGCCTGGCAGCAGGCCATCCAGCTGTTAAGCGAGGTCGGCCTGGCGCGCGGCGACAGCCTGATGACCCGCTATCCTCACCAGCTTTCCGGCGGCATGCTGCAGCGGGTAATGATCGCCATGGCGCTGAGCTGTCAGCCCAAACTGCTGATTGCCGACGAACCGACCACCGCGCTGGACGTCACCGTGCAGGCGCAAATCCTGCGCCTGCTGCGCGACCGGGCGCGGGCCAGCCAGATGGCGATGATGCTGATTACCCACGATCTTGGAGTGATCGCGCAGATGGCCGAGCAGGTAGTGGTGATGTATGCCGGACGGATCGTGGAACAGGGCGCCACCGCAGAGGTGCTACGGCATCCGCAACATCCTTACACGCGTGGGCTGATCGCCTCCCGCCCGGTGCCGGGTGAGCGGCGTCGGCGGCTGTACTCTATTCCCGGCCAGGTGCCGGATCTGGCCGCTCTGCCGGCGGGCTGCGCCTTTGCCGGGCGCTGCGAGCGGGCGACGGCGCGCTGTCGGGAGGCGATTCCGCCGCTGCTCGGTGAGCGCCAGCGGGCCGCCTGCTTTTACAGCGAATTTGCGGAGGCGACAGCATGAGCGAACGCTATGTTATTGAAGTGGATGGATTGAAAAAATATTTTCCGCTGCGCGACGGCCTGTTTGGCCAGCAGACCGGCGAGCTTCGCGCGGTGGACGGCGTCAGCTTTAACATCCGTCCGGGCACCATTTTTGGCCTGGTGGGCGAGTCCGGCAGTGGTAAAACCACCGTCGGCCGGACCCTGCTTGGCCTGTATGAGAAGAGTGCTGGCAGCGTGAAATTTCACGGTCAGGAGCTGGCCGACCTGACCGCGCCTGCCCTGCGCGCCATCCGGCCCAGAATGCAGCTGGTGTTTCAGGACCCCTATAGCTCGCTGAACCCGCGGCTGCGTATTGGCGACGCGATTGGCGAAGCCATGCTGCAGCACAAGCTGTGCACCCGCGATGAGCTGTATGACCGGGTGATCGCCGTGATGAAGATCTGTGGCCTGGCGCCGGAGCACTATGCCCGCTTCCCGCATCAGTTCTCCGGCGGCCAGCGCCAGCGGATCGGTATTGCCCGGGCGCTGATCCTCAATCCGGATTTTATCGTCGCCGATGAGCCCATCTCGGCCCTTGATGTGTCGATTCAGGCGCAGATCATCAATTTGTTTTCCGACCTGCGCGACGAGCGCGGCGTCACGTTCCTGTTTATCTCCCATGACCTCGGGGTGGTGGAACATTTATGTGATGATGTGGCGGTGATGTATCTGGGACAGCTGGTGGAAAGCGCCAGCCGCGATGCGCTGTTCAGCCGCCCCCTCCATCCCTATACCCGCGCCCTGCTGGCCGCGGTGCCCACCCTCGATCCGCACAGTGAACCGCAGGCGCTGGTGCAAGGTGAGATCCCGGATCCGGCCAATCCGCCCCCCGGCTGCCGCTTTTCATCCCGCTGCCCGCAGGTCAGCGAGCGGTGCAGGAGAGAAGCTCCGGCGCTGCGCGAGGTGGCCCCGGGCCATCGGGTCGCCTGCCATGGGGTCGCGTCCTGAGCACAGTCGATGGGGTTATTTATTTCTAAACAACCGTCCGATTGTGCGCGGCAGCGCCAGGATTTACTATCCGCCCCGTCTTGTGAGACGCGTTATGAATGAAGCGTAATATTTTTGTTCATTTTTGCCCGATGGCTTCGGGCATTTTTTTCTCTACGCCCGGGAGCGATCCTGTCGGCAACACATTTAGCGGGGCGCGGTCGCCCGTCTGTCAAAACGCAGCAATGGAATTGCCTGTCCGCGTCCCGCTATCCCTTTCCCTTTATCTTCCCCGCCGGTGATTAAAAACCGGCAAAAAATAAGAAATGATGAGATTGCCAGGGGTATAGCTTTCTCTTATGTTTTAAGCGTGTACTCCCCATTCAGGAAACAACATCATGCTTAAGCGTCGCACTCTCAAAACAGCACTGGCGGCGGTTATTTCTCTTGCCGTCATGGCCGCGCCGGCGTATGCCAATCCGGGTAATGGCAACGGTAATGGCGGTGGTAATCACGGGAACAGTGGTAACCATGGCAATAGCGGCAATCATGGCAATAATGGCGACCATGGTAATAAAGGCCAGAATAAAGGTCAGTCTGCTGACGAGCATGGCAACCGCAAAAACTACGGTAAACCCGACCACGTCGACAGCGATATTAGCTTCTCACGGGCGCGCTCCCTTGCCGTGAACTACGGTCTGGTCGGCTATCAGGCGCTGCCTCCGGGTATCGCCAAAAATGTTGCCCGCGGCAAACCGCTCCCTCCGGGTATCGCGAAAAAGACCCTGCCGGCTTCCATGATTAACGACCTGCCCTATTATCCAGGCTATGAATGGCGCGCGGTCGGCGATGACCTGGTGCTGGTCGCCCTGAGCACTGCCATCGTGACCGCCGTGATTAACGGTGTGTTTGACTAAATCACCAGCTTATTGAAAAGCCTCGCCCCGGCGAGGCTTTTTTGTGCCTGGCGCTGGAGAATGACAACTCACTGGCATAATCGCTAAGATAATGGCTCAACCAACCCGGGACAGACTATGGACAAAGACACAGTAGTGACGCTGTTGAAATACAAGCGCTGGATTGACCTTGCCACCTTACAGGCGATCCGCGCAATTGACGGTACGGTATATGGCGAAAAACGTCACCTGACCATCAGGCTGATGAACCATATCCATGTCGTTGACATGATTTTCCGGGCGAACCTGCGCGGCAGGCCGCACGGTTACACCGCGCTGAATACCCCCGAGACGCCAACCGTTGATGAGCTGGAAAAGGCCATGACCGCCTGTACGGACGAATACATTCAGTACGTCAGCGCCATGACCCCCGCCGATTTTCACGAACGTATCGCCTTCAAATTTGTTGACGGCGGTGACGGCAATATGACCGCGATGGAGATGCTGAACCACATGCTCTTTCACGGCGCCTATCACCGCGGGGCGGTGGGCTGGATGATTGGCGAATGCGGCGGCGTGCCGCCAAAAGAGGTGCTGACGGTTTTCCTGCGCGACCATCATTCCTGAGGATGCGAAACCATCAGCCGTGAATCGCGCGGAGGATCAGCAGAAGTTCTGCCTGATGACGAGTATGGGTTTTCCGGTACAGGGCGCTGAGGTGGGTTCTGATGGTGGCGATGGATACGCCCAGATGTAAGGCGCATTCATCCGGGGTCATGCCCCGCACCAGCAGCTCCGCCACCGCATTCTCGGCGGGCTTGACGTTAAACAGCTCCATCAAGGCGCTGCCGGTGAGAAACGGCTCGGGAATAATCACGCAGGCGACCCCGGCAAGACGGGCTGCCGGGATCACGAGGATCGGTTTCGGCTGACGCCCGGCGGTATAGCACAGCCCTGCCTTCGGCGGCTCTGCCGTCCGGGTGGCCTGCTCGATGGCGCGTTTCAGCTTTTTACTGTCGGTATCGAGGCACAGCGTATCGCCCCCGCTATACCAGGAGAGGCGGGCGTTGGCGCGCAGGTAGCGTTCGGCATGCGCGCTGGCGTAGAGAATTTTACCGCCATGATCCACCAGCCATACCGGGTAGATCCCGTTGTCCATCACCGCGCTCTGGTATTTTATAGTGTCCCGCAGCTGTTCAAAGCGGGCGTGAAGCTGGCAGGCGGTTTTTAACGCCGGGATCAGGCGCCTGAACAGTTCAAACTGCACCGGCTGCGGATAAGCCGCCGTATTGGCCGTCATCAGTGACAGATAGGTGGCATAGCCATTGATGGTGCACAGCTTGACGCTGGTGAGATTATTCAGGTCGTTGGGGTGATGAAATTCATTGTAATAGACGCTGCCGGCAATAAACTTATCGCCTAAATATTCCCGGTCCCGATATATTTGCCCGACCGGTAACGCGGTCAATATTTTTTCGGCGGGATCGATAGCCAGAAAGACGTCGCGATAGGCGGTAAAGATCTTCTCCTCGAGCAGGAATGAATCGGTCAACAGATGGGCGTTGCCTTTATCGTAAAACAGAAATGCCGCGTACTGATGACCGGTCAGTAACGCCAGTTTCTGCAATGCCGATTTCCACAAATCGGGATCCAGGGTGGCCATCAGCACCGTTTCCAGGATCTCGATGTAAATCAGTTCCGGATCAATCGCCATACCGCCACCTGTGAGTCACTGTTTCCGCTGCCGGGGCGGCGCATGTGGCCGCCCTAATCAGCATAGTTCCGCCAGTGAAACAATGACAGTTCAGGTTCGCTGAGCGGACCGGGAAGCGTGACGCCACCGCGCTATCAAGGGGGTTCAGGATCCACTGTCGCGGGTTTGGATAGCGCCCGCCTTCCGGCATAGCGTCCGCCAGACCATCAGGGCGCACACCAGGGTGACGACCGCCAGCCCGCTAAACAGTAGCGTATAAGCAGAGTCATAGCTCTCGCGCAGCGCCCGGAGGGAAAAGTCAGGCAAAAGCGCAGCCGCCTGCGGCATATTGCCAGCCCCCAGCCAGCCTGCGGCGCGGTCAATCACCTCAGGCGCATACCCGTGAACGCGACTTTGCAGGGTCAGGTTATTGCTTGCCGTTAATACCGCCGAAACGACCGCCAGGGCGATCCCCTCGCCGGCAACGCGAACGGTATTGAACAGGCCTGCCGCCATACCGGCTTTCGCCATCGGCACAGCGGAAATCGCCAGGCCGTCCATCAGCCCCCAGGGAAACGCCGCCCCAGCTCCACAGAGGATCAGCGCCAGCACCAGCTGCGGGAGATGGTGGCTGTGAAGAGCGTTCCCCAGCAACAGCAACCCGACGGAGGCCATCATCAGTCCCGCCGTGGACACGTGCCCCGGTGAAAACCAGCGGGTGAGCAGGGCCGCAACGGATGGGAAAACCAGCATCGGCGTGGTCAGCGCCATCAGATACAGTGCGCTCTGCGGCTCACTCATCCCCTCTCCGCCCATAAAATGCAGGGGAACAATAATCAGCAGGACAACGTAGCAACAGCAGGTGGCGACAGGCAGCAACAGTACGCCGACAAAACGCGGATGACGCAGCAGGGAGATGTCCAGCACCGGGTTGTTCACCCTCCGGCAGCGCACGACAAACGCCACGAACAGCCCCCCCGACGCGATGAGCAAGGCCAGCGTGGTCAGGGATAAAAAACCGCGGGCCGGAATGACCATGAGCGATGCAGTAAACAGCATCAGGGCCAGCGTAAACAGGAGTAAGCCGAGGTTGTCGGGTGTCCGCGGCTCGCTTTTTTCTGCCGCGGGCAGATACGCCAGTCCGATAAGCAGCACCCCTGCCGAAAGCAGCGCAAACAGGGCGTATACGCCGCGCCAGCCCACCGCGTCGGTCATGAAGCCGATCAGCAGCGGACCGAACGCCAGGCCAACGCCGAACACCGTGCCCAGGATGCTGAATGCCCGGGTCCGCTGAGCGCCATCATACAGCTGGGCCAGCGCCGCACTGCCGCTGGCTAAAATCATCGCCGCGGCCAGGCCCTGCAGAGCCCTCAACACGCCTGACAGGAAGAGATTGTGCGTCAGGCAAAACAGCAGGCTGCTCAGGCAAAACAGCGCGGCGCCGGCGATAAAAATACGTTTTCTGTCGATGGCATCCGCCGTCACCCCTGCGGCCAGCAAAAAGCTGCCGAAAGTCAGCATAAAGCCATTGGTCAGCCACGACAGCGCAGCGGGAGAGCCGCCCAGCGACTGCTGTATCGCGGGGGTGGTCATGACGCCGCCGGTAAAACTTAACGGCAGCAGCAAGGCCGCCATAAAGACAGAAAGCGCGGCCAGGGCGCTGGCGTATCGGGAAGGTGTTCTGGCGGTGAGTAACATCGGGCGGCCCTCATCAGTCGGCAAGGAATGAATAAACTGTCGCCATCCTATTGCGGATGTTAATGCCGATAAATAGACTGAAAATATCTTCTTAAGAGACATAAGGTTTATAATCGATGGACAGCCTCACCTCGCTGACGTCCTTTGTCCGCACCGCCGAAACGCTAAGCTTTGTTCAGGCCGCCAGGCTGCTGGGCATATCTGCCTCGGCGGTGGGTAAGAATGTCGCCCGGCTTGAGCATAAACTGGGGGTCCGGCTGTTCAACCGCAGCACCAGAAACGTCAGCCTGACGGCGGAGGGGGCCGCATTTCTGACGCGCTGCCAGAGTATCCTGGAGCAGATCCAGGAGGCCGAGTCAGAGCTGACCAGCAGTCTCTCACAGCCCACCGGCAAACTGAGGATTTCACTGCCCGTCATTGGCTACCGCCTGTTGCTCCCCGCCCTCACCGCCTTTACCCGTCTTTATCCGCAGGTTGAACTGGATCTCGACTTTAGTGACCGGCTGGTCAATCTGATCGATGAAGGATTTGATGTTGCTATCCGTAGCGGTGAATTAGCGGACTCCCGCTTGATCGCCAGAAAGCTGGGTGGCTTTCGTTTTGTGCTCTGCGCCAGTCCGGCCTATCTGGCGGAATACGGCGTCCCCGGCTCGCCAGCGGAATTAGCGGCGCACAAGTGCATTTTTTTCCGCTTCCCCTCGACGGGGCTGATCCAGCCCTGGGAACTGCGCGATATGCGGCTGACGGGAGATTTCAGGGCCACGGCCGTGATGACAGTCAATAACATTGAGGCCGCCATTCGCTTAAGCGCGGCGGGGATGGGCATCGCTTATGTGCCTGATTTTGTCGTGCGCGAGGCCATGGATGAGGGACAACTGCAGGAGGTGTTGCCCGGCTGTTGCGTCAAGGATGGGCATTTCTCCGTCCTGTGGCCCGCCAGCCGCTACCTGTCACCGAGAATACGCTGTTTTATCGATTTTATGGCTGCGGCAGAGATACCTTTGTCACCCGCATCGGCGCCCCCTCCCCTCTGAAAAGCCCTGCGCCGGATATCCTGCCGCCCGGCCAGCGAAAGCCGGCGGCAGGTGCGCATCATCAATCATCCGTCAGTACAATGCGTCCTATAACCCGGTACTTTTGCGCATCAAAGAGGTAAAACCAGACCGCGATGGCGGCGCCAAAGCAGAAGCAGGCCAACACGATCCACGGAATGGCATGATAAAAGGAGGAGCTGGCGGCAGCGCCCGCGGCAAACGCCATATTTTTGAATAACAGGTAGACGATATAGATCATCCCCATCCCCCCAAGCAACGGCGCAACGCCTGTTTTAAACCAGTGTCCTTTGCCAATATTTTCTTTATTGCCGTGGAAGTAAACGATCACCGCAAAGGCGCAAAGCGCCTGGACAATCATAATGCCCATCGTACCCAACAGCGCCAGCAGGGTGTAAATATCCGCGTAAGGATCTTTACCGGTGATAAAGAACAGCAACACAATCAGCGTGGCGATAACGGTCTGCACCGTAGAGGCAACATGGGGGGAGCCGTGGCGCGAGTGTGAACGACCCAACGTGCGCCCGGCAAACGGAAACAGATTTTCCCGCCCGAGCGCGTAGAGATAGCGCGCCGCGCAGTTATGAAACGCCATCCCGCAGGCAAAAGAGCCAGTGATCACCAGCAGCTTAAACACCCCGACCGCCCACTCCCCCAGATACTGGCGAGCCGGACCGTAGAAAATCTCTCCTGCGCGGTTAGGATCCTGCGCAAGGGCAATAGCCTGCTCCGGTCCCGTTCCGGCAATCGCCATCCACGAAATGAACACGTAGAACACGCCGATACCAATCACGCCCAGCAGGGTAGCCAGGGGAATGATCTTTTTCGGGTTCTTCGACTCTTCACCGTACATTGCCGATGACTCAAAGCCCACCCATGACCAGAAGGCGAAGAATAATCCAATTCCGGCACTGGCGCCGACCACCCCTTTCGCCGGGGTAAAGGCGTTCAGCGGGTTGATCGACTCGGGGACAAAACCCTGTGGCCCTCCGCCATGGATCAGCACCGCCACCGCGACGGCGGTGAGGATCAATATTTCCAGTACCAGGCACAGGCCGAGCACCCGGGAAGTGAGCGAAATATCGAAATAGCTCAGCACTCCGGTAGTCATTAGCATGGTGAAGGCGAAGATGAGCCAGGGGATATGTACGCTGAAGACCGTATTGATTAAATCCTCACAGAAAAAGGCGAAGATCCCGACCAGCGCAGCCTCAAAGACAATGTAGGTCATGGTCACCGTCACTCCTGACGCCATGCCAACGATCCGCCCAAGGCCGTGCGAAATAAAGCCATAAAATGCGCCGGTAGCGGTAATAAACCTGGCCATCTGCGCATAGCCGATGGCAAACAGGGCAAGGATAAGGGTGGCGACCATAAACCCCGCGGGCGCAAACTGACCATTACCACTACCCACCGCGATCGGCACATTGCCCAGCATCGCAGTGATCG
Source organism: Klebsiella sp. X1-16S-Nf21 (assembly GCF_002837615.1). Taxonomy (NCBI): domain Bacteria; kingdom Pseudomonadati; phylum Pseudomonadota; class Gammaproteobacteria; order Enterobacterales; family Enterobacteriaceae; genus Klebsiella; species Klebsiella sp. X1-16S-Nf21. Next base: position 52,028 of record NZ_PJDK01000001.1, on the reverse strand, counting down.
GCGCTGCCGTGGCGATAGTCATAAACAGCACCCCGCCAAGGCCTACCGCATTTGGCCGCAGCCGCTGCACAACATGTTTTTCCGCCGCTGGCGCGGGATTGGCAAGAATTTCATTGCTCATGATGAACGCTCCGTTCAGTTCAGGCACGCGGCGGATTCAGGCAGGATCTGCCCACCGTCAACAATTAGCGACTGGCCGGTGATGTAGCCAGCCTGACGGGAGGCGAAGAACAGCGCTGCCGCAGCAATATCTTCCACCGTTCCGAGGCGTTTGAGCGGCACGGCGCTGGCCATCCCGGCGATATAGTCCTCGCCCATATCCCTCAGCCCTTCCGTGACGATATTCCCCGGCAGGACGGCATTGACGGTAATGTTGTCGCCGGCCAGTTCCAACGCCGCGCTACGCATAAAACCCAGCTGGGCCGCTTTGCTGGCGGCATAGTGAGCCCAGCCCGGATAGCCCGTTACCGGCCCGGTAATCGAAGAGGTGAGGATGATGCGACCATACTCTGCACGTTTCAGCCATGGCAGCGCCGCCTGAACAGTTAAAAAAGTCCCTTTACTGTTGATCGCCTGCACCTCATCCCACTGCTGTTCGCTCATGTCTGCCAGCGGCGCCGAAGGAAAAATCCCCGCGTTGCAGCAGACAATATCCAGACCACCCCACTGCTGTGCGGCTTCTGCCACACAGGCTTTTACCTCTTCGGCATGACTGACGTTGCAGGTCAGACCGCGTAGCGTTAATCCCTGCTCCGCCGCCTGGCCGATCGCGCTATCGATACGCGATGGTGTGCGGGCGGTAATGGTCACCTTCGCCCCGGCGCGGGCAAAGCCGAGTGCAATGCCAAGACCGATCCCACTACTCCCGCCGGTCACCAGCACATGTTTGTTCATAAAATCTGACATCATTTTTCCCCGTCTGTGAAAGTTCTGCGATCCCATCCGTTTGGCCTGGCCGTGCAGCGATCTCCGTCGCTGGCAGGAAAAGAATAATCACGTAAATGTTGAATGTTCAACATTTTAATGTGAGATTTCAGCATAAAAATAATGCGCTATGATTGGGCACAAGACTGGTGCAATAGACAGATTAATTTATTTATATACATCAATTAATTAATAAGAAATATCACGCTTTGATTACGCCTGAATGAGAAAAACACACATTATACGTTCCGTTATGGTGCAACCGGCTTAATCCAGCCAGCTAAATCAAACTAACTTACTGTAATTAAAATAATTAATAAACAAAAAGCATCATTCAAGCGCAACAGGAAACAAAAAAAACCTCACACATCTTGCAAATCCCGCGACCACAACATAAAAATGTGTTAAGCGTGTCATTTCAAATTGAGGACAGCATGTTTAACGACGAGTATTTAACAACACTTACCCTGAAGCTGCGGCCGCTCCTGCCCCGCTGGGGCCTCAGCGAAGGCGCAGAGATTGGCCTGCTGACGGTTTCAGAAAATGCCACGTTTCTGGTCAGCGATAAGATGACGCAGAGAAAGATCGTGCTGCGAGTGCATCGCCCAAACTACAGCTCAGCGGTGGAGATCCATTCTGAGCTGATGTGGCTAAACGCCCTGCATGCCCGGGGAGATATCAACATCGCCGTACCGCTTGTACTGGATGATGGGACCTGTATCGCCAGCCTCATCGACGGCGAAACGGTCACCCACGTCGTGGGATTCACCTTTGTTGCGGGCAGCGAACCTGATACCGGTAGCCATCTCACCGGCTGGTACCATGCCCTGGGACGGGTTGCGGGAGAACTGCACAGGCACAGCGAAGGCTGGGTAAAACCCGAGGGTTTTCATCGCAAGGTGTGGAACACCGAGACGATTATCGGACGTCATGCCTGGTGGGGCGACTGGCGGAAGATGACGCAACTGAGCGCCGACGATATTACGCTGCTGGAGGCGGTGGAGGCCACAGTGGTCGCCAAACTGGAAGCGTACGGACAGGGCGCCGACCGCTATGGGCTGGTGCACTGCGACATGCGGCTGGCCAACCTGCTGGTGAATGAGAATTCGCTGACGGTGATTGATTTTGACGACTGCGGCATCTGCTGGTTTGGCTGGGATTTTGCCACCGCCGTCAGTTTTATTGAAGACGACCCGGCCCTTGCGGACTACCGCGCTGCGTGGCTTGCGGGCTACCGTAGCGTCCGTCCCTTCAGTCAGAAGGACGAAGTGATGCTTCCGGTGCTGGTGATGCTGCGCCGCTTACAGCTGACGGCCTGGCTGGCCAGCCATAGTGAGACAGCCACCGCCCGTCGCTACAGCCCGCAATGGGGCGCCATCACCGTACGCCTGGCCCAGGCGTTTCTCCTCCAGGCGTCACCGCTTAGCGCTACCGTTAACTGCAAGGAATCTGCTGATGAACAATAAAACCCCCATTCTTCAACTGAACCGTTTTGACGCGCTGACCGGCGTGGCCGACGAAAACCTGAGCCGACAAATTGCCCGTCGCCACGCCACCCAGGGGACCGGTTCGGTGCTGTTTTATCCACAACCGATCGTCATGGCGTCGGCCTCCGGAGCCTGGATGGAGGACTCCGCCGGCAACCGTTATCTGGATATGTATAACAACGTGCCGGGCGTGGGGCATTGTCATCCGCATATTACCCAGGCGATGGTGCGCCAGGCCGGGTTACTGAACACCAACACCCGCTATCTGTTCCCGGTACTGGAGCAGTACGCGGACAGCCTGCTGGCGACGTTCCCCGCCGGGCTGTCGAATGTGATATTTACCTGCACCGGCAGCGAGAGCAACGACATCGCCCTGCGGATGGCCCGCTTTATCAGTGGTCGGGAGGGGATCATCGTCACCGAGAGTGCCTATCACGGCAATACAACGGCGGTGATGGAGGTCTCTCCCTCCGGGCACAAAGAGGCCCTCCTGCCTCCGTGGGTACATACCATTCCCGCCCCTGACCTGCGCAGGCTGTCAGCGGGCCAGACGCTGTCTGACCTCTTCGCCGCCGACGTTGAGCGCGCCATGGACGAGCTGGATGAGCGGGGCTACGGCTGCGCGGCGCTACTGGTGGATACCATTTTTTCCAGCGACGGCGTTTTCGCCGATCCGCCGGGATTTCTGGCCCAGGCGGTAGCCCGCGTACAGGCCCGGGGCGGACTGTTTATCGCCGATGAAGTCCAGCCGGGCTTTGGTCGGACAGGCTCTCATTTCTGGGGCTTCCAGCGTCACAGTGTGCAACCGGATATCGTCACGCTCGGCAAGCCAATGGGGAACGGTTTTCCCATGGCCGCGGTGATCACGCGTCCGGCTATTCTGCAGGCGTTCAGCGAAAAGACCGAGTACTTCAACACCTTTGGCGGTAACCCGGTGGCTGCCGCCGTGGGCCTCGCGGTACTGGAGGTGATTGAACAGGAGGCCCTGATGACCAACGCCCAGCGCAACGGGGACTATCTGCGTGCCGGACTGCGCCAGCTGGCCCAGGATTTCCCGGCCATCGCCGACATTCGCGGCGCCGGACTGTTCAACGCCATCGAGTTTGCCCGGCCAGACAGCGGAGAGCCGGATCCGCAGCTGACGAGTCGCGTTATCTATCACCTGAAGCTTGAGGGCGTGCTGATTGGCGCGGCCGGTCGCTTTGGCAACAGCCTGAAGATCCGTCCGCCGCTGTGCTTCAGTCGCGATGATGCAGATTTCTTCCTCGAACGGCTGGCGAAAGTCATTGGCCGCCTGAACGGATAGTCTAACCGACAGGGCAAACATCCAGTTTGTTTGCCCTCGGCGTGCAGGTATATTAACGGCATCAGCGACTTCAGGGAGAGTAACCAGCGTTCATGTCGAAGAGAAAAGAAGACCGTCAGCAACAGATCCTGCGCGAACTGGCTGAGACCCCGACCCTGCGGATTGGGGATATGGCGCGCACCCACGGTGTCTCTACCGAAACCATCCGTCGCGATCTCGACGAACTGACCCGCCGGGGCGTACTGAACCGAACTTACGGCGGTGCGGTGCGGGCCATGAACAGTGAACCGACGGTCACGGAGCGCCACCAGCTGTTTACCGAAGAGCGCGAGCGCATCGCCCGGGACGCCGTCCATTGTATGCGCGAGGGCAAAATATTTATGATCGGCTCCGGCGCCACCACGGTACATGTTGCCCGCCGGATGGCCAGCGAGCTGCGGGATATTACGGTCATCACCCACGCCTTCGGCGTCGCAACGGTGCTGTCGATGAATCCAACCATCCGGGTGATCGTCGCTCCCGGGGAGTACTGCGCTACCGAAGGGGCAATGACCGGTGCGCAGACGCTTCAGTTCCTCAATCAGTTCACGGCGGACTATACGTTACTGGGGGCCAGCGGTATCGCCGCCGATGGGCCAAGCGAGGCGTTAATCGACAGTGGAACGGTTTACCGGGCGATGATCCAGCGCGCCGCGAAAAGCATTGTCGTCGCCGACCACTCGAAGTTCGACCTCACCTATCCCTACCACTACGCGGGCTGGTCGGGCATCAGCCGTTTAATTACTGACCAGCCCCTGCCCGACCATCTCGCTACTGTACTCGGCCGGGAAAAGGTGGTCGTGGCGCGTGGTCATGCCGCTCCTGAACAGCAGTGACCCGCGCCGGTACGTTTACCCTTTGGCGAAATTCGCCTGGATCCGCTGCTGCAGATAATCCTCGGCGCTGATGGGCGGGTACTTTCTCTGCGGCCCAAGGATCTCGACATCTTTATTGGCCTGGCAGAAAAACGCCAGGCTGTAGCGCGGCCCCTGATATTCGTGGGGCAGCGGATTTCTCACCCGGTGGAAGTTAGACGGCAGCTGGTCGTCGCTCCAGCGCATCAGCATATCGCCGATATTGCAGGTGATCACCTCCTCGCGCGGCTCAATGCTGGTCCACTGCTGGCTTTCGCGGTCTTTACCGGGACAAACCTGCAGGCCGCCCTGGCCGGGGCGCTGGAACAGCAGCGTCAGACAGTCAAAATCGGTGTGCGCGCCGGCCCGCCACATCCCCTGCTGCGACTGCTCGGTCGCATAGTAATGCAGCATGCGCAAGGTGCTCTGGTAGGTGTCACGCTGCGGATCGTGCGCGGTGGTGAAAAACGATTCCGGAAAACCAAGCTTCAAAGCAAAGCAGGAGAGGATCTTCATCCCCAGCTGCCAGCACTGCGATTCAAACCCGAGCATCGTCTGCTTGAATGCTGGCAACTCCCGATCGCTGGGCCAGCGTCCGGCCATCAGCGGCCGGGTGATCTGATACGACTCTTTTTGATCCGGCGTGCGGGTCGATGGCCGAACCTGCGCTTTGCTTTCCCAGCCGGCGTTGCCGGCCAGCGGATACTGGCGCTTCACCTCGTCGGGCAGGTCGAAAAACGCCTCGGTCATGCTGAACGCCTGGCGGATATCCGCCAGCGGAATACCGTGGTGGCTGACCTGGAAGAAGCCAATCTCCACCGCCGCCTCCCACAGTTGTTCGGCAATGTCATTTTTTCTTTCGGCAAAGTTCGACAGGTCGATACAGCGCACTTCGCGGGCGAAGGTCTCTTCGCCCTGGGCGCCCATCAGCGCCTCTTTTTCCAGTTCCTGTAAGGCGTAGCGTTGATTCTGAGTGGTTGCGTTCATCGTCATTATCCTGTTATCAGTTAAACAGCGGCGCGCTGTTGGAGGGTACGGACGGCCGCCAGCGCGTCGTGGCGCATCGCGTCAAGGTCGAGACCGGGAATGGCGTCGTCTTCCACGATGGGGCGGCCATTGAGCAGCAGCGCCTTCAGCGCGGCGCGCCCACCGCAGGCCACCGGCCCAATAGCCATATCGTGCAGGCCGAAGTAGCGCGGATCGTCCAGCCGGTAAATGGCGAGGTCCGCCTGCATGCCGACCTGCAGAGTGCCGGTCTGCGCTAAGCCGAGGATCTGCGCGCCGCCGGCGCTGCCCCAGCGCACCACATCCTCCACCGTGGCCGCATCGGCTCCCCCCTCGAAGGTGCCCCCGGCGTAGCGCGGCTGCGCCAGCATCCCCTTGCGCGCGCGTTGCAGCAGCCATGCGGCATGGGCTTCGCTTTGCATATCCGCCGCTTCATTGGAGGCAGCGCCGTCCACCCCCAGCGAGACCGGGACCCCGGCCTGCTCCAGCGCCAGCAGATCGGCGATGCCGCTGCCCAGCCGGCCGTTGCTTTGCGGGCAGTGGGCGATGCCGGTTCCGGTGCGGCCCAGCAGGGCAATCTCCTCCGGCAGCAGCTTCACCAGATGGGCAAACCACACGTCATTTCCCAGCCAGTCGTGTTCCGCGCAGAACTGAACCGGCGTCATGGCGAATTTCTGCCGCGCGGCGTCGAGATAATCGACGGTTTCCGATAAATGGCTGTGCAACCGGATCCCCAGCTGGCGGGCCAGCTTCGCCATCTCCCGCAGCTGGGCGCCCGGCGCGGAGTGCAGGACGGTAGTGGGCGCCATCACCACCCGGCGCAGAGAATCGGGCCGGGGGTCGTGATAGCGGCTGACCAGCCGTTCGATATCCGCCATATAGCCGTCGAAGGTTTCCGGACGCAGCGCCACAGGCAGATCCTGTTCCACCGCCCGACCCTGGGTCGCCCCACCCCGGCACAGAACGATGCGCATCCCCAGCGCTTCCCCTTCGCTGAAGACAATCTCCGAGGTATCGAAAGGCATATCCGGCCAGTAAAGGTAGTTGTGATCCGCCACGCTGGCGCAGCCCGAGCGCAGAAGCTCCACCAGGCCGATGCGCACCGCCAGACGAAAGGTATGTTCATCGAAAGCCGCGCGAAAGCGGTACGGCGTAGCGCTCAGCCAGGCCGTCAGGCTCTGGTTCAGCCCCTGCGGCTCGCCCTTCAGCAGCGACTGAAAAAGATGGTGGTGCGTGTTCACCCATGCCGGATAGATCACGCAGTCGCGGGCATCGATCTGTCGCTCTTCCGGCAGCGGCGTCAGGCTGCCGATGGCGGCAATCTTGCCGTCGCGGATGCGAATATCCGGCCCGGCCAGCCGCGCCGCCTCTCCGGGCAGACCGCTGAGGATGGCATGGGCATTTTTAATCATTAATGACATGGCGTCGCTCCTCAGGGTTTAACCTGCATGGCCTGAACAAATTCGGTGGTGTAGGCCTGTTTCCAGTCGGTGGCCGCCGCCAGCAGACCGGTGCTGACCATAAAGTCGCGGGTCTTCTGCCAGCGCGCGTCGGTCATCGTCCCCCAGCCCTGGCTGGCGGCATCCCCGCCGTCGATCAGGTGATGCTCACGGATCTGGGTCACGCCCCAGGCGAGCAGATCGTCGGTCATTTTCGGATTGTCCTGCTTAATCAGCGCATTTCCCGGCGCCGGATCCTTGAGATAGCTCACCCAACCCTCCATTGAGGCGCGGACGAACTTCGCCATCGCCGCTTTCCGCTCGGCGATGGTGTCCGGGCGGGCGATAAGGATGCCGCCATACGGGGGATAGCCGTGCTCGGAAAAGAGGAAGAAGTTCGCCTTCACCCCGGCCTTCTGCACCTGGAACACCTCGGAGCTGACATAGGCCTGCTGGGCGACAGCGTCATCGACGACAAAGGGTTGAATATTGAAGGTATAGGGGCGAACCTGAGCGTCGCTCAGCTGGTATTGCGCCTTCAGCCACGGCCACCACGTCGCCTGACCGGAGCTGGAGACCAGAAGCGTTTTGTCTTTCAGCCCCTGCAGGGAGGTGACATCGGCGTGGGTCAGCAGCCCCTGGGGATCGTACTGAAAGGGCGCGGCAATGGCCTTTGCCTGGAAGCCGCGCTGAATGCCTTCCAGCAGTTGCAGATCGTAGCCGATGATCACATCGGCCCGCTTCGACAACAGCAACTGCATGCCGTTGACCTGGGGTCCGCCGGAGCGGATCTCGACGTCGAGACCATATTTTTTGTACAGCCCAGTGGCCTGGGCCTGATAATAACCCCCCTGCTCAGCCTGAGCGTACCAGGAGGTCAGCAGAACGATTTTCTCCTCGGCCTGAACGGCCAGCGAGACACCGCCGAGAGCCATCAGGCCCAGCCAGCGAAAGCCCCGGGGAAGGCGTGCACGACTTTTCATTATCCCTCTCCTCTTCATGCCGGGAGAGGGGCGAGCAAACCACGGCTCAGCCTCCCATCCCGGTCAACATTGAACCGCGACATGGTGACTGAGCAATGTCCCGTATGGATAACCCGTACTGACCGCTTCTACTCACTCTCAGCTATACAAAAACAATGCCAGATTTGATCGCCCGCGAGCGGCCGCGAGAAATCGCCTGCGCCGCCGCCCACGGGCATGCAACCTTTGATTCATGAACACCAAAAACGCACCATCATGGTGCATCAATGAATGATTTTAGTGCCTGCCCGGTCGCTCACAGCTGACTGAAGAGCATCTCCAGCTGGTTCAACATCATCGAGGCGGCGAGGGAAAGCTGGCGGGCGGGCGAGACGCACAGCGCCAGCGTGAAAGGCTTAAGCTGCGGATCGGTTAGCGGCACAAACGCCAGCTGGCCGGACTCGATCTCATCGAGAATATCCAGCCGGCACAGGATGCCGATGCCCATCTGCTCTTTGATCAGGGTGCGGATCATGTGAATGTTGTTCGACACCGCCACCTCCTTCACCTCGTTGCCGCTGATGTTCACCAGCGCCTCCACCGGCTCGCTGATCATCAACGGAGCGGACGGCAGGATAAACGGGTAGTCGATGCACTGACTAAAGCGCACCGCGCTGCGGCTGGCCAGCGGATGGCCGGTCGGCACCACGATACCCATATTCATCTCGGCAAACGCCCGCACCTGCAGTTCGCGGGAGGTCTGGGGATTGAGCATGATACCGAAATCCGCCTCGCCAGAGATCAGCGCCTGCTGAATGTGGATATTGTTGATGGTGGTCAATGTAAAAGAGATGTTGGGATAATGTTTATGCACCTCTTTGAGCATCGTCGAAAAAAAATGCCGGTTAATGGCATCGATGGTAGCGATACGCACATGCCCCCGCCGCAACCCGCGCAGGTCATCCAGCTGTTCGCAGACCCGGGTAAAGTCCTTTTTCCAGTTATTGGCCGCGTGCAGGAGCAGCTCCCCGGCGGCGGTCAGCCGCAGCCCGGTGGGGTGGCGCTCAAAGAGCGGCATCGCCAGCTCCTGTTCCACGCGCAAAATCTGACGGTCGATGGAAGACGCCGACACATGCAGCGCCTCTGACGCTTTACGAAACGATCCCTGACGGGCCACTTCGGTGAAATAGAGCAGAAATCGGGAGAAGGCAAACATGGTTTGGGTGCTCTCTTTTTTGCAACGGGTTGTGCGAATCAAAGCTCTGGACGCAACAGTTTTATCACAATACCGTAGCATTCATAGCGGAGAAACGATCGTTTCACCCATTTTTTGCACGCCGGACAGTTTACCGCGAAGGGGAGTTATCTCTTCGCCGACCCTGGCCGCCCTGCAGACAGCGGAATGAGGGAGAGTAAACGGTAATGCACAGCCACGATCTTATTTCGGTCTCGGTCGGGGAAATACGCCCCAATGGAGAGGGAAATCTATCATTAATATTGCAGGCGGCGGCCGGGGAAATATTACCGGCCTACTCCGCCGGGGCGCATATCGATATTATTATTCCCGGCTTCGGCTCCCGGCAGTATTCCCTGTGCGGCACGCCTGACCGCAGTAATACTTATGAAATTTGCGTCAGACTGACGGACGCGTCCACCGGCGGCTCACGCTATTTGCATCAGCAGCTCAAACCCGGCGATCGGCTTGCCATTTCGCCTCCGCGTAACCATTTTCCCCTGCCGGAGGCCGGGCGCTACCTGCTGTTTGCCGGCGGTATCGGCATCACGCCTTTGCTGGCGATGGCTGAAGCGATTGCCGCCAGAAAGGGAGCGCTGGAGCTGCATTATTATGTCGCCAGCTCGCGCCAGACGGCCTTCTCCCCGCGCCTGACCCAGCTGGCTGCGGGCGGCACGGTGGCGATCCACTGTAGCGAGGAAGGCGCGTCGTTTCGCCAGCGGATCCCCGCCTGCTTAACCACGCCCGATCCTGATACCGCAGTGGTCGCCTGCGGCCCGGAGGGTTTTATTCAGCGACTGCAGTCGGTCATGGAGGAATATCGCTGGTCGCCGTCGCAATTCGTCTTCGAGCGTTTTACTCCCGCGGCGGAAAATAATACTGCGGCGAAAAATGCGTTTTATATTGAGCTGGCCTCCAGCGGGCAGCGCCTGCAGGTCGCCGCGGATCAAACCATTGCTCAGGTATTACAGCACGCCGGGGTGGAGGTAATGCTCTCCTGCGAACAGGGAATGTGCGGCTCCTGTATTACCGGGGTCCTCGACGGGATCCCCGAACACCGGGACAGCGTGCTGACGGCGGAAGAGAAAGCGGGCAACGACCAGATCACGCTCTGCTGTTCGCGGGCGAAATCCCCGGTTCTGGTTTTGGATCTGTGAGGAGACTGACGATGACGTTCCCCTCCTCTTTCGCACCGCTCGCCGGGATCAGCCGCGCCCGACTCCCGGCCTGGGCGCTGCCCGACGGCTGGCCGACGCAGGCCAACGGTGAACCGCTGCTGGCGGACCTGGCCTTTCGCGACGGCCGGATTGCCGCATTGACCCCGACCGACCAGCCGACTCCCGGCCTGTGGGACCTGGCGGGGGCCCTGACGCTCCCCGGCCTGGTGGAACCTCATGCCCATCTGGACAAGACCTTTACCATTGAACGCTGCCGTCCGGCGCAGGCCGGGCTGCTGGCGGCGATCCACGCCATGCACGAGGATCGCCAGCACTGGACCGGGGCGGATATTCAACGTCGGGCGTCCGCCGCGCTGGCCCGGGCGGCAGCAAATGGTGTGACCTATTTGCGTAGCCATATCGACTGGTTTACCGCCGACGCACCGGACGCCTGGCAGGAGATCGCCCGCCTCGATACCGTCGGCATCACCCTGGAGCGGGTGGCGCTGGTCCCGCTGACCCTGTTTCGCGATCCGGCGGACGCCGGGGCCATTGCCCGAACGGTCGCCACCAGCGGGGAGGGCTGCCTGCTGGGCGGCTTCATCCACTCCTCCAACTGGGACGCCGCCGCCATGGCAAACCTGCTGGATAGCGCGGCCCGCTGGGATCTGGATCTGGATTTGCATATTGATGAGGAGCTCAGCGAAGTGTCTCAGGGGCTGACCTGGCTGGCGGACCATCTCTCCCGCCACCCTTTTCCCGGGCATATCTGCTGCAGCCACGGCTGCGCGCTGGCCGCCGGCAGCGACGAACAGGCGGCGCCGATCCTGCGCCAGCTGGCGGCGCACGGCGTCACCCTTATCGCTCTGCCGATGACCAACCTGCTGCTGCAGGATGCGACATTCGGTCGCACGCCGCGCCAGCGGGGGATCACCCTGCTGCACGAGGCGCAGGCCGCCGGCGTGGCCACCCTGCTCGGCTGCGACAACGTGCAGGACGCTTTTTGTCCGGCGGGAAGCTACGACCCGCTGGACACCCTGGCCTGCGGCCTGTTCAGCGCTCAGCTCAGCGACCTGTTCGACCGGCAGTCGCGGCTGATCTGCGATCGCGCGGCGCTAACCGGTTCGCCGGCAGACGCGGCGCCCTTTGCCATCGGCGCGGCGGCCAGCGTGGTGATTTTCCCGGGTAGCGACCGTTTTACCTGGCCTTTAAACAGCGCCGCCCGTCTGGTGGTTAACCACGGCAGGTTAACCCACCGGCGCGTGTGGCAAGAGGAGATGGCACATGAGTCTTGAAGCAGGCGCGGGGGCGCCGCTGGCGCGGTATGCCGCCTGGCGCAGAGCCGGCGATTTTATCTTTCTCTCCGGCATTATTCCGGTCAATCCCCTGAACGGCACCATCGTCAACGGCTTTCAGGATGTGCCTGAGTCGGTGCGAGAGCTGCTGGGGGCGACCGGCGAATTTTCAACCGATGCGAAACAGGGCCCGATCCTCGCCCAGAGCTGGTACGTCCTGGAAAGCATCCGCCGCACCGTGGAGTCCGCGGGAGGGCAGATGAGCGACGTTATCAAGCTGGTGCAGTACTTTCGCAACCTTGACCATTTTCCCTATTACAGCCGGGTCAGGAAGCTGTTTTATCCCGACCAGCCGCCCGTTTCCACCGTGGTCCAGGTCAGCGAAATGCTGCCCGACGCCACGGTATTGATTGAAGTTGAAGCGACCGTCTGGTTACCCCCGTCATTTAACTCCGAGGCTCCGCGATGATTAACGGTTACATTCCTGCAGCGCGCTTTCTCCCTTTTCTGAGCTGGACGGACGTGGCCGCCCTGCCGGATAAAAGCAACACGGTTATCGTCCTCCCCACCGGGGCGATCGAACAGCACGGCCCGCATCTGCCCTGCTCGGTGGACAGCGTGATCTCTTCCGGCGTGGCGGGCCATGCCCTCGCCCGGCTGCCGGCGGCGATCCCGGCCTACGCCATCCCGCCGATCGTCTACGGTAAGTCCGAGGAGCATCTGCATTTTCCCGGCACCCTGACCCTCAGCGGCGATACGCTGCTGCATACCCTGCTGGAGATCGCCGAATCCCTCTATCGGGCCGGTTTTCGCAAGCTGCTGATGATCAACGGCCACGGCGGCCAGCCGCAGATCCTGCAAATCGCCTGCCGGGAAATGCGCCTGCGCCACGGGGATTTCATCGCCATCCCGCACGATGTGTTCAACGTACCCAACTGCGAAAAACAGTTTCTCAGCCCGCATGAACAGCGGATGGCGATGCACGCCGGACATAGCGAAACGGCGCTGATGCTGGCGTTGGCCCCGGAGTGCGTTCATATGGAGCGGGCGGTCGCCAACTTCCCGCCGGAATTCCCCTGCCCGACCCTGTCGAAAGGCCGCCCGGCGGCGGCGTGGGCGTCGTATGACTTTGGCCCCAGCGGGGTGATTGGCGACCCGACCCCGGCGACGCGGGAGCAAGGCGAAGGGCTTCTCGACTCCCTCGCCGCCAGCTGGGCGCAAGCGATCATCGAGATCCACCGCATGGCCTGGGTCGAACGTCACGAACCGACCTGGGGCAAACAGCACTGGCACGGCTTTGTGCAGTCCCTACCCCCCTCTTTCGCTGCTGAATCCAAGGAGCCATGATGAATACCAGACCGACGCTCGTTTTTACCCTGCTGACCGTGGCCGCCCTCGCGACCTCAGCCTCCTGCTTCGCGGCGGAGAAGTTTACGTTTCTCACCAACTGGTATGCCCAGGCCGAGCACGGCGGGTTTTACCAGGCCCAGGCCACCGGGCTGTATCAGCACGCCGGTCTCGACGTCGAGATTAAAATGGGCGGCCCGCAGATCAACGTCATGCAGTTGATGGCGGCCGGCCAGGCCGATTGTACCCTTGGCGACAACGGTCAGGCGCTGGAGACCTGGCAGGCCGGGGTGCATGCGGTGACTGTCGCTACCGTGTTCCAGCACTCGCCGACGGTGTTTATCACCCATGACAAAGTGGAGAACCCGGCGGAGCTTAAAGACAAAACCTTCCTGCTCGCCACCGAGGCCTATACCTCTTTCTGGCCGTGGGCGAAGAGCGAGCTGGGTCTGGCTGGCAGCAAAGTGCGCCCCTATACCTTTAACGTCCAGCCGTTCCTCGCCGATAAAAACCTGGTGCAGCAGGGCTACGTGACCTCCGAGCCGTTCTCCGTCGCCAAAGGCGGGCAGCCGTTCTATGTCTATCCGCTCAGCGACTGGGGCTACCCGCCCTACGGCAACTCGATTATCTGTATGGCGGACACCATCCGCAAACGTCCGGCGGCGGTGGCGGCCTTCGTCAAAGCCTCCATGGAGGGCTGGAAAAGCTACCTGCAGGATCCCGCCCCCGGCAACAGTCTGATCGGTAAAGCAAATCCGCAAATGGGCGCCGAGCAGATCGCCTTTGGCATTGCCCAGATGAAGCAGTACCAGCTGGTGACCGGGGGCGATGCTAAGACCGGCGGCATCGGCATCATCACCGAGCCGCGGCTGAAGAAAACCTGGGACATGCTGGTGAAAAACAAGCTGATCGACGCCAGCAAGGTGCCGTTTGAGCAGACTTACACCCTGGAGATGGTCAAAGACGCCGGAGTGATGCCATGAATACCGCCCCGAAACTGACCGTGATGAGCGACACCCGCTTTATGCCCGCCTCTGCCACCCCGGCCATCGAGGTGCTGTCGGCGGAGAAGATCTACAGCAACGGTACCCGGGCGCTGCTGCCCGTCAACCTGACCATCAATCAGGGGGAGTTTATTACCCTGCTCGGCCCGTCCGGCTGCGGGAAGAGTACGCTGCTGAAGATGGTCGCCGGCCTGGTGGAGCCCAGCGACGGCAAGCTGATGCTGTGGCGGCGCGACAGCCGGGAGAAAGCCCAGCATCCGCTGTCGTTCGTCTTCCAGGAAGCCACCCTGATGCCGTGGAGCAGCGTGCGCAATAACGTCAGGCTGCCGCTGGATCTGGCCGGCGTGCCGCGCGCGGAAGGTAATACCCGGGTGAGTGAAGTCCTTGAACTGGTGGGGCTGGGCAAATTCGCCGACGTCCTGCCGCGCGAACTCTCCGGCGGCATGCAAATGCGCGTCTCCATCGCCCGCGGCCTGGTCACCCGGCCAAAGCTGCTGCTGATGGATGAGCCCTTCGGCGCGCTCGATGAAATTACGCGTAACAAACTCGACAGCGACCTGTTGCGTCTCTGGCAGGAGCAGAACCTGACGGTGGTGTTCGTCACCCACTCGATCCACGAAGCGGTGTTTCTCTCACAGCGGGTGATCATGATGGCGGCCCGTCCCGGACGGGTGGTCGAAGATATCGCCATCCGGGAGCCGTTCCCGCGCAGCGAGGCGTTCCGCGTCAGTCCGGCCTTTTCCCTGTATGCCCGTCAGCTGCAGGACAGTCTGTTGCAGGCCAGCCAGTCCGGTATGGAGTCATAATATGAAAAACACAACCTCAACGCCGTGGGTCCAGCATCCGCGTTTTCTCAAAATTCTCTATCCGACCCTCGTCGCGGTGGCGGTGGTGCTCCTGTGGCAGGGCGCGGTGAGCTATTTTCGCATCCCGGCCTTTCTGGTGCCGTCGCCGCTGGTGATGCTGGAAAGCCTGTGGACGCATCTCACGCCGCTGCTGCTGGCGCTGCTGTTCACCCTCAAGATCACCCTGATCTCGTTTCTGCTGTCGATTCTCATTGGCGCCGCGGTGGCGTTTATCCTGGTGCAGAACCGCTTTGTGGAAACCGCCCTGTTTCCCTACATCGTGTTTTTGCAGGTGACGCCGATTGTCGCCATCGCCCCACTGATCATCATCTGGGTGAAGGATGCCACGCTCTCGCTGGTGGTATGCGCCACCCTGATGGCGGTGTTTCCCATCATCTCCAATACCACTCAGGGACTGCGCAGCGTCTCCCCCGGCCTGCTGAGCTATTTTCGCCTCAATCACGCCAGCCGCTGGCAAACGCTGGTGCGGCTGCGTATCCCCTCGGCGCTGCCCTATTTCTTCGGCGCGCTGCGTATTTCCAGTGGGCTGTCGCTGATTGGCGCGGTGGTGGCGGAGTTTGTCGCCGGGACCGGCGGGACCAATACCGGTCTGGCCTATCAGATCCTGCAGGCTGGCTACCAGCTGGATATCCCGCTGATGTTTGCCGCGCTGCTGCTGATCTCTCTCGCCGGGATCGCGCTGTTTGGCGTGATGTCCTGGGTTTCGCGCCGGGCGCTCAGCGCCTGGCATGAAAGCGAAGCCGTGCAATCTCATTAATATTTTGCTGACGAACAGGAAGAAAAATGATGACTGATGAGCAGCGTCAACACGCGGTCGCGGCGATCCAGCAGGCACTCCCGACGCTGGAGTGGACCTTACAGCCGGCGAAGATCAAACGGCTTTCCCGCGATTTTCACTGGTTCAGTCCGGTACTCACTGAGCAACTGGCGGGGAAACAGGCGGACGCGGTGGTTCGCCCACGCGACGAAGAGGAGCTGCGCCAGCTGGTCGCCGCCTGCGCGCAGCACCAGCTGCCGCTGACGCTGCGCGGCAGCGCCACCGGCAACTATGGCCAACTGGTCCCCCTCGAAGGCGGGCTGCTGGTGGATATGACCGGACTCAACCAGATCGTCGCCCTCGGCAACGGCACGGTGCGCGCCCAGGCCGGCATTCGTCTGGCAGACATCGAAACCGCCGCCCGCCCAACGGGATGGGAGCTGCGCTGCATGCCGTCGACCTACCGCCTGGCGAGCCTGGGCGGCCTCTACGGCGGCGGGTTCGGCGGCATCGGCTCCATCAACTATGGGCCGCTGGCGGCGCCCGGCAATGTGCTCAGCGTCAAAGTGATGACCGTCGAGCCGGTCCCCCGCGTACTGACCATCCCGGCTCCCGAAGCGCTGCTGCTGCATCACGCCTACGGCACCAACGGCATTATCCTGGAGGTTGAGCTGGCGCTGGCGCCCGTGCACCAGTGGATTGAACGCCTGGACGTGTTTGACGATTTCGCCGATGCGCTGAACTATGCCAACGCCTGCGTCCGTTCGCCGGGGCTGGTAAAACGTCAGGTCGCGCTGCTGGCCACGCCGATCGCCGACTACTTTAGCCACCTCAACGATCGTTACCGCACCGGGCAGCATGCGGTTATCAGCCTGATCGCCGAGGAGAGCGAAGGACTCTGCGCCAGCCTGTTACAGCGCCATCGCGGGAGCAACGCCATCCGTCAGGCCAGCGACGAGGCCCGGACGCAAAACGCCTCGTTAATGGAATACTGCTGGAACCACACCACCCTGCATGCGCTCAAGGTGGACAATACGCTGACTTATCTCCAGACGGCGTTTGATCCGCTGCGCTATCCGCAGCAAATTTTACAGATGGAGCAGCACTTCGCCGGGGAGGTGATTTCCCATATTGAATTCCTGCGCGATATAGAGGGCAATCTCACCGCCAGCGGTCTGCAGCTGGTGCGCTATACCACGCCCGCGCGGCTCAACGCCATCATGCAGATATTTCGCGACAACGACGTCAAGATTAACAACCCCCACGTGCTGCAGGTTGAGGACGGCAAACAGGGCGTGATTCGCCCCGACGTCGTGGCGGTGAAACAGTCTCTCGACCCGGCGGGATTGCTTAACCCCGGCAAGCTGCGCGGCTGGGCGCTGCGCGACCAGCTGGAACTGGACAGCAACCCGCTGGCGCGAGCCACCCGCGAAAGCCCCACGACCTGAGCGTCCCATTCCGGGGCGCGCTAACCGGTCGCTGGCCCGTTTCTCTTCCTCCTGCCCGCGCGGCGAGTTTTTTTACGCCACTCATTCATATGAATGAGTGGCGTCTCTGTTTCCTCCGTTATACTCATCAAAAAAGCGACGATAAATTTATTATCACGGGTTAATTCCGCGGTTCAGTTTTCGTGTCGAATTAAATAGTTATTCCGAACACGCTCTGGCGGATTATTTATTACGCGCCCGACAAAAATAACCGTAAAATGAGTCGACATAAATTTGCCCTATGAATTAAGCACATGATAAAAACGTTGTAAATTATTTTTATTCAACACAGCAATAGTGAGGATAATATGAGCGATGCCATTTCTTCGCAACTTGAAAACATCATTACGATGCTGATCGCCATCAGTATCGCCTCGGAAAGACTGGTAGAGATAATCAAAGGGTATTTTCCCTGGCTTAATCTGGAAAATCAGGATCCGGTCATCGAAGGACGACGCAAATCTGCCCTGCAGATATTAGCGGTGGTTGCCGGTATTGTGACGGCGTTTTTGACCCAACCATTCGTCGCCGGCAGTTTCTCGGCCATTAAACATCCGGACCTGATGACATTATGTATTGGCCTGATGGCAAGCGGCGGATCGGCGTTCTGGAACGTCATTCTTAATTATCTGTTGCAAGTGAAAAACCTGAAAAAGCAACAAGTCAGCAGCGTGAAAGCAGACCCAGTAGCGGATGCAGTAGCCGATCCTGCCCCCCCTTCTCCGGTTTATCAGGACGTGGTTCATGGCGCAGAGCCGGTCAGCTCAAACCCCTGTTTCAATCCGGAGGGTAAATAACATGGTATGGCGTGTCGCAAAGAGTCTGCTGATACTCAGAGATCAGATTAATCAATATGCTCCGCATCGCAACACGGACAGCGATGGCACCATTGGTGATGAACATCATGCCCACACCAACTCGGATCATAATCCGCAGGTGATAGATGGAAATATTGGTGTGGTAACGGCTATCGATATTACCCACGATCCTCAACATAAATGTGATGCTCAGGCGATTGTCGATGCGTTGGTCGCCAGCAAAGACAAACGAATTAAATATATTATCTGGAACAAACGGATCATTAGCGCTTCTGTCCAGCCTTGGGTATGGCGGGATTACCATGGCGTCAGCCCGCACGATAAACATTTCCACTTATCCGTGGTGCCGGTGAAAGCGCTGTACGATTACACCTTACCGTGGCTGTTATTTAATCCACATAAAGAATGATCCAGTTTTTTTCCGATTACCGTGAGGCGAATATGACTCAACAAATCGACATTGAGAAAATAAAAGCGGCACTCAACGCCATTGAAGAACTCGAACAGATTGCCCGTTCAACGCAGCCGGCCGATATTAAAAATTTTTGTGTGGAATATAACAAAACATGGAAAAAGAAAGTGGATACCCTGCTGGCACTGATTATTGATGAACCCATCAGTTCGCTGTTAGTTAAACTGGTGCCTTACTTACCCACACTGCTGGTGATTATTAACATGCTAAAGGCGGGCGTTGAGCAATATTGTCAACTGCATCTCGCGGAGGAGCCTCCCGTAGATAAATAATTGCCACCCATCCGGCCAGGGCCTGCTCAGGCACTGGCCTCCCTCCCCACTACCCCATCTGTCCACGTTTCTCTCAGCCCAACGCCGACCTTATCCTGCGCCGGACAGTCCCGCCATATGGACGATAAGCCCTACCGCGGCGGCGGCGGCCAGTACCCAGGTCAGCTTCCACTTATAACGAAACAGCAGCCCGGCGGCGCCCAGGGCAATGGCCGCAGACCACGGGTCGAAACCGGATGGTCCCCAGACGCTATGCCAGATAAAAAACAGCGCCAGATTCAGGATAACGCCCACCACCGCGGCAGTGATGGCGGTCAACGGCGCGGTAAATCCCACCTTATTATGGGTCGTTTCAATAAACGGCCCGCCGGTGAGAATAAAGATGAACGAGGGCAAAAAGGTAAACCATGTCACCAGGCACGCCGCCGCGATGCCCCCCAGCAGCACATCATCGACGCCCAACACCGCTTTGGTGTAGCCGCCGACAAATCCGACAAAGGTTACCACCATGATCAACGGTCCGGGGGTCGATTCCCCAAGAGCGAGGCCGTCCATCATCTGCCCTGCCGTCAGCCAGCCATAGTGGGTCACCGCCCCCTGGTAAACATAAGGTAGGACGGCATATGCCCCGCCAAAGGTCATCAGCGCGGCTTTGGTAAAGAACCAGCTCATCTGGGTCAGCGGATGCGCCCAGCCCAGCATTAGCGTCAGGGCGGCCATCGGCACCAGCCACAGCAGCATCCCGGCGATCAGCACCTGAGAGGTGCGCCGCCAGCTGAAAATGGCATGGGCCGGGATCGGCGTCGTGTCATCAATGATGGCGGCTCCGCCAGGGTGACTCTGCGCACGGTGGGCGTCCGCTTTGCCGAATGTCGTCGGCGCCAGCCGTCCGCCGATAAAACCCACCAGTGCCGCGGCGAGGACGATCAGCGGAAAAGGAACGTTCAGCGCAAAAATAGCGACAAAGGCAGCGGCAGCGATAGCCCAGTAGGCACCATTTTTCAGCGCCCGCGAGCCGATGCGGTGCGCCGCCTGCAATACTATCGCCGCTACGGCGGGTTTGATGCCATAAAAGATCCCCGCCACCACGGCGACATCCCCCCAGACGAGGTAGATCCACGCCAGGGCGATAAGTAACACCAGCGAGGGCAAAATAAACAGCACCCCGGCGATGACGCCTCCCCAGGTTTTATGCATCAGCCAGCCGATGTAAGTCGCCAGCTGCTGGGCCTCCGGGCCGGGCAGGACCATACAAAAATTGAGCGCATGCAGGAATCGCCCTTCCGAGATCCAGCGTCGGTTATCCACCAGCTCCTGGTGCATCATGGCGATCTGCCCGGCAGGCCCGCCGAAGCTGATGAAGCCAAGCTTGAGCCAAAAGCGAAATGCCTGCCAGAAGGAGACGGAAGCGACGACGGAAGGACTGTCACTCTGCGGAAGAACGACCGTTTTGCTCATGATTGCCAGACCTCATTTCACAGGACCTCAGTAAGCCGTCGAACAGCGAGCAAGCTGCCGCCAGCAGTTGGTCATCGTCCGTAATGGTTTCCCGCAGCCCTGCAAGAATGCTTTCTACCCCCGCCGCCTCCGGGGTCGGTACCCCACCGACGTCCAGGAAGTGGATCAACCGTCCCAGACTGTCGGGGATCACCGCGTCCAGCGCAAAACGCCGGACCAGTACTTCGAAGGTCACCAGCGTGCCGACATGGCTGAATGGCGCGCCGTCAAAATCAAAACCGACCGCCGTCGCCGGACAGGTCTCGGGCGCGGCCAGCCACAGGAACCGCGCCTCGTCGTCAATAAAGCGCCGGATAAGCCAGGCGCTGGCCAGACGATCGACCCACGGGCGTCGGCGGGTGGCCCACAGCCGGCCGCGAAAGGCGCCTCTGTCCAGCAGGCTCAGTTCGCCCGCCACCGACTGCGGCTCGTTCGGCGATAGCCGCTGATTAATGACCTGCTCGATAGTGGCCAGTCGCTCAGCGGCTTGCTCCCGGGCGGCCCCCGGAAAGAAATCAATGGCCTCGATCCGCCGGTAGTCACGCTTAATTTTACGCAGTTGTTTGAGCTGAGCCGCCAGTTCGTCGTTGGATAACGTCCCCTGCAGCGCCTGCAGATCCTGCAACAGCGCGTCGTACTGTTCACGACGATCGAATAGCGGCCTGAGCGCCTCTTCTTCCGCCGCCTCAATCGTGAAAACATACCCGGTCCCCCCTTCCGCGCGGATCGCCTGGCAGGTGCTGAGGAAAGTGTCATAGCCCTGGCGCACGTCGGGCAGCAGATAGACCCCATCGCGCAGGACCGCTGCCCCGCTCTGCTTCAGGGTTCGCCAGACACGCATGCGCAGCGTGGCTTGAGACGTTGTCAGGTTAAGGATCAAGAGATGCATTGTCATGTTGTAGAGATTACTACAGCATGTAGCGTCTGTGACGTTTTTACGCGCAAGGAGTCAGATGAATTTCAGCAATGCATAGCTGAAAAAAGCAAAAGACGGCCTGCGCAGCGGCAGGCCAGGCGCTAAGCGCGGGATGGGGATAAGGGGCGCAGCAGCAGGGTCAACAACGCCACCGCAACCGGGACCAGGGAGCCCCACAGCACGGCGTTCCAGCCGAAGGCGTTGAGCAGAACCCCGGACGAAAACGACCCCACGATCATCACGCCGAAGACCAGAAAATCGTTGAGCGACTGAACCTGGGTCTTCTCTTCCGGGCGGTGGAAATCGATGATTTTCGCCGAGGCGCCGGTGAAGCCAAAGTTCCAGCCGATGCCGAGCAAAATCAGCGACAGCCAGTAATGATATACACCGAGACCGCTCAGGCCGACCGCCACCGACGCGGCGGTGATCAGCAATCCCGCCGCCGCCATTCGCACTGCGCCGAAGCGCTGGATCAGCCGGCCGGTGAAAAATCCCGGGCCGTACATCGCCATCACATGCCACTGGATCCCGAGGTTAGCGGCCTGCTGGGAAAGGCCGTGCATATGCATGGAGAGCGGCGCGGCGGTCATCAGAAAATTCATCACCATATAGGCCACCGCGCCGCTGAATACCGTGGTGGCAAAACCCGGCTGGCGGACAATCTCGCGCAGCGGCCGCCCACCGCGCACGCTGGTCGCGGTGGGCTCCGCCGGCGTCACCCCTCTCAACAGAAAGGCGGCCAGCACTGCAACCAGCGCCTGAGCGAGGAAGGTGACGGCGAAGGTATGTGCCGGCCAGAGGTGCATGGTGCCGGTGACCAGCATCGGGCCAATGATCCCGGCGGCCACACCGCCGCCCATCACCAGCGACAGCGCGCGAGCCCGGCGCGCCGGGGCGACGCCGTCGGTGGCGGCAAAACGAAAACTGAGCGCCACGGCGGCATAGGCGCCGCCGAGCATCGCGGCGAGACAAAACAGCAGAAAAGAATTCAGCACTACCGCCAGGGCGGCCGCCAGTCCGGTCACCATCCCGGCGCCGGTGCCGAGCCTGAACGCCGCTTTGCGGCCCCGCGTTCGCGCCAGCGCGCCGAAAGGCAGAATGGAGGCCGCCATCCCCAGCACAAACAGGGTGATCGGCAGCGTGGCCAGCGACGGGCTGGGGGCAATCGCGTTACCCACTATCGCGCCGGTAGCGTAGAAGACCACCGAGTTGGCGCCGGCCAGCGCCTGAGCGGCAGCCAGGCGAAGGATATTTTTGTTCTGCACCGCCAGCGGCAGCATGTGTTCTGTAGACATCCGTTGTTTTCACCGGTTTGAGAGTGGCGCCAGGCTGGCCGTCTGGCATCGCGCCCTGTTTGTTGGGTTCCCTGACCGTTACCTTAGCCGCAAAATACGCTTTTGCACCATAGCGAATCGCAATATTACCCGGCGATCTGGCCCCTCTTCTGCGTCAGATCGCCGGGCCGGGCTTCGCCGCCCGTTTTATTCCGGGGATCCGTCGCGCCGCGCGGCGGCAAATTTCGCCGCGATCATTGCGGCCGTCGGCTGGACGCCGCCCAGACTCCACTGCTCCGGGTCATGTTCGTCAATGCGGATCCAGACGGACTGACGGAACTGCGGATCGCCCTGCCCCTCAATCTCCACCAGCAGATCGGTCATCCGTCGCAGCAGCTCACTTTTCTGTTCCGCGGTCATGATCCCTTTAATGGTTTGCACGTTAACAAATGGCACGCTATTCTCCTTAGCATCTAGGTCTAAAATTCAAACTCAGAGTAGAAGGTCAATCTCGCGATGTCAAAAAATAAATCACTGCCCTACCTCGACCCGGCGCTGTGCGGCCTGGCGGAAGGGGCGAAAATCCTCGGCGACCGCTGGGTGCTGTTGATCCTCCGCGAGGCGTTTTACGGCGTGACGCGCTTTGAAACGGTGCTGTCGCACACCCATATTACCCGCCAGACGCTCACCACCCGGTTAAAAACCATGACCGAAACGGGATTGCTCAGCAAAGTGCCCTACCGGGAAGCCGGCTCCCGCGAACGGTATGAATATGTTCTGACTGATAAAAGCCGTAGCCTGGCGCTGGTGCTGTTCGCCCTGATGGAATGGGGCCATCAGCACGTGCTGCACAGTGCGCCGCATATAGCATTGGTGGACAGCGCCAGCGGCGAGGCTGTCCATCCGGGGTTTATTACTGCCAGCGGCACCGTGGCGAGCCCCGCCGCCCTGCAGATCGTCAAGGCAGACGAACGCTAATAGCGCCGCTACAGAACTTTCGTACGCCTCTGGCGAAAGCCGCCGCAAGCGGGTATGTTGCATAGCCACGGTACCCGACGAGCGCGGGACATTTTTGTTTCATCGAACTGTGCGATAAAGGATGAAGGTATCCGGTGACCATTCCGACGCGCAGATCGCGCATGCTAAAGGTAGAAAATGTCGCTTCGTTCTCTGCGGGCTTTATGTCTGACCAGCTTTTTTATTGCCGACGTGCGCGACGGCCTCGGCCCGTTTCTGGGGATCTTTCTCACCCAGCGTCACTGGCTGGCGGAGGACATTGGCCTGCTGATGTCCGTCGGCGGTATCGCCGGCCTGCTGGCGACCCTGCCCGCCGGCTTCATCACCGACAGCTCGCGGCATAAGCGCTTGCTGCTGGCCGGGGTCTGCCTGGTGATCACCCTCACCACCCTGCTGCTCTGGTTTAGTCAGAAGACCAGCGTGGTCGCCCTCTCGCAAGTCGCCAGCGGCATCTGCGCGGCCTTTGTCGGACCGCTGATCGCCGGGATTACCCTCGGTCTTGCCAGACAGCGCGGCTTTAGCGCCCAGATGGGGAAAAACGAAGCCTTCAACCACGCGGGAAATTTCTTCACCGCGCTAATGGCCGGGGCTATCGCCTGGTACTGGGGCATCGGCGGCATTTTCATTCTGATGGCCTGTACCACGCTGCTTACCCTGGTCGCCCTGCTGGCGATCCGCGGCGGCGATATCGACGATGACGCCGCCCGCGGCATCGAAGCGGCATCCACGCCCTCCCTGCCGGGGTTTGCCATCCTGTTCCGCCATACGCCGCTGCTGATCGCCGGCGTAACCCTGATGCTGTTCCATCTCGCCAATGCCGCACTGTTGCCGATGCTGAGCATGCGGATCGCCGCCGCGCCGGGACACCTCAATCCCGGACTGTTTGCCGCCGCCACGGTGATTATTTCGCAGGTGGTGATGATCCCGGTGGCCATCCGGGTCGCCGGCAGCATCGACAAATACGGTTACTGGCGATGCATCCTGCTGGCGCTGCTGATCATGCCCATCCGGGCGGCGCTGGCGGCGTCCAGCGACGCCCCGGCGATGATGGTCCCGGTGCAAATTCTTGATGGCCTGGCGGCAGGGATTTTGGGGGTGGCGGTGCCCAGCTTTATCGTCTCGCTGCTGCGCGGCAGCGGGCACGTTAACGCTGGACAGAGCGTGGTGATGCTGATGCAGGGCGCCGGGGCGGCAATGAGTCCGGCGTTAACGGGGTCTATCGCCGGGCACTACTCCTATGCCACCGCCTTCGGCGTGCTGAGCGTTATCGCGATTGTCGCCCTGATGGTATGGTGGCGCAGCGCTCCGCTGCTCACCGTCTCCGCGTCACCGCCAGTCGGCGAGAGCGGGCAGTAACCTACGGCACAGCGACCTGGGGAGAGAGGAAATCGCCAGCCGGGTAGCAGCCCCCTGCAGCCCGGCTGGCGTATGAGAGGCGTTAATTCACCCGTGCTTGCAACGTAATGTGCTGCAGGGCGTTCGCCATATCTATCTGAATCAGATCCTTGACACCTTCGCGCTTAATAAACTGGCTCCGGTGCTTACTTTTCACCTCTTCAATACTTTTTTTGATCTCTTGCGCCGGTAATTTATACCAGCCGCGAGCCTGTTTCTCACCACCCATTTCCAGCCACAGCGATGAATAACTGGCTTTCACCAGATCGCTTTTCACGTGGTAATCGGAATCGATCGCGTAGACCGTGGTGATGCTGAAATAACGCAGGAAACCATACAGCACGCTCATGATGATATTTTTCGGCCGCGCGCCATGCAGCTCTTTAGTCAGCACCTTCACTTCGTCATTGGTGATATCTTTTCCGCCCTGGATGCCGCCAATATAGGCGCGGCCATCGTCGGTACAGGAAAAACAGACGCTATAGACGCGCCGGTCACCGAGAAACAGCTGCAGCATCAGCTCGCCCTCCTCCTGAAACGGCGACGCCAACAGTTTAACGTCAAGATTATCGCCATTTTTCAAAGGAATAGAGAACATCGCGCGACCAAAATCCGCCACATTGTACAGCTGCGGCAGGACATCAGGGTGAAACGTTTTCTCAATAAAATTCAGTGAACCGTGGGCAATATCCAGCTTGCGTCGTTTTGACAGCCGTTTATTGAGATACGCTTTAAACGGTTTATCCTCAAAAGGCACCAGCCCTTTGGTCACGGCGGTCAACCGCGCACACTGATATTTTGCACAAAGTTCTTGATATTCTCTGTATTTACCTCCTGCGAGCGAGAGCTCTCTGCATTTTCGTAAAACTTTTTTATAGTTTATTTTGACCTGACCGATCACTTTATTATGTTTACGCCATTCTTTGATGGCGCCTGCAACAGTATGTTCCATTGATTAAGATCCATAGATTCATCCATAATCGCGGCCATATTAACATAAAAGCTTTTCGTCAACGCTTAATTACTCCTTCGTTGTCCTTTCATTTAATATATACACAGGAAATCATTCTGTATGGTGATTAACAAAGCCAACTCCCGCCTGTCAACGGTTATTTATGGTAGGGAAAGCCTGCCGCCCCGCGACTTAACGCTCTGTGCGTTCGGCGCGCAGAGCGGCTACATCCGCTGGCGGTTTTGCCCTATACTTGACGCTGATTAAAAACCAGCGACGATAGGTAACTTATGGAAATTGATCTCGACAACCTGGTCTTCAGCGGCCTGGATGAAGCGGAAGAACGCAACGCGGAGCGTCTGGAAGAAGCGGACAAAAAAGCGCAGGCGATCGTTGCCGATGACGATTGCGGCGACGCCTGCAAAATCTGATTGTCAAACCGGCCAGCAGGCCGGTTTTTTTTTGCCCCTCCCGCCTGCTCAGGTCGGCAAGAACCCTTTCAGCGTATCCAGCAGCGCCTGCGCCGCCTTCGACAGCGGCATATGCCCGGCATGGATCGCGCCGACGCACTTCTCAATCGGCGGATCGCTGAGCGGGATGCAGACGGCCCCCAGGGACGTCATCTGCGTTTTACACAGCGCCGGTACCGCGCTGCCCCCCAGGCCGCTGGCCACCATTCTCCCCACCGTCACCAGCTGGTGACTCTCCAGCGCTACGTCCAGCTGGCGACCGCTGCGCGCCAGCGCCTCCTCCAGCATCAGGCGTACCGCCGAGGGACGCTGCAGGGTAATAAAATCGAGGGTCAACAGCTCCTGCCAGGTGAGCTGCTTTTTCTTCGCCAGCGGGGATTGCCGGGGAACGATCGCCACGAAGCGGTCCACCGCCAGCGGGGTAAACAGCAGGTTGTGGGTGGGCGATGGCTCGAAGGCAATACCCATCTCCACTCGCCCCTCGCGCACCATCTCGATCACCTGCTCATTAATCACATCATGCACCGTGACGTTCACGCCGGCATAGCGGTCGCGAAAGGCCTTCAGCGCCTCCGGCAGGACGTTGGCCGCAAACGACGGCATCGCGGCCACCGAAATTTTACCCCGTTGCAGGGTAAAGCTCTGACGCATGGCCTCCTCGACGTTATCCCAGTCGGCCAGCAGCTGACGGGCCATCGGCAGAAAGAGTTCCCCCTCCTGGGTAAGGGTCACTTTGCGGGTGCTGCGCTGCAGCAGCGCGCCGCCCAGCGCCTCCTCTAACCCTTTGATGGTCAAACTGAGGGCTGGCTGCGACAAATTGAGCCTTTCGCTGGCGTGGGCGAAATTCAGAGTGTGAGCTACCGCTAAAAACGCGCGTAACTGTTTGACACTCATTCTCATTTTTCTTCCTGTTAACTAATTGAAAAAAATTAGTTAACAGGAAATTAATTAAAATTCCAAATGAGTGGGTCACAAATTCAAAATTATCAAATCAGTCTCCAGCGCCAATGATAAGGCTATCGCAAGGCAGGAGAGACAAGATGGCAGGACTGGATAAACGCGTCGCCAGCTATGAAGCGGCGCTGGAAGGGTTAACGGACGGCATGACGCTGCTCGCCGGCGGTTTCGGCCTGTGCGGCATTCCCGAGAATTTGATCGCCGAGGTGCAGCGTCGCCAGGTGCAGGGGCTGACGGTGGTCTCCAATAACTGCGGCGTCGACGGCTTCGGTCTCGGTATGCTGCTGGAGTCACGCCAGATCAGCAAGGTGGTGGCCTCTTACGTCGGGGAGAACGCGCTGTTTGAACAGCTGGTGCTGAGCGGTGAGCTGGCGGTTGAGCTCACTCCTCAGGGAACGCTGGCCGAAAAAATTCGCGCCGGCAGCGCCGGGATCCCCGGTTTTTACACCGCCACCGGCTATGGCACCCCGGTCGCCGAAGGCAAAGAGGTTCGCCAGTTCGCCGGCAGGCACTACATCCTTGAAGAGGCGATCCGCGGCGATTTCGCGCTGGTCAAAGGCTGGAAAGCCGACTGGTACGGCAATGTGGTATATCGCCATACCGCGCAGAATTTCAACCCGCTGATGGCCACCGCCGGGCGTATTACGGTGGTGGAGGTGGAAGAGATTGTACCGCCGGGCGAACTGCCGCCCTCCGCCATCCACACCCCGGGGATCTATGTCGACCGGCTGATCGTCGGGCAATTTGAAAAACGTATTGAGCAGCGCACCCTGCGTGCCGGAGGGAAGTGAGATGCTGACCCGTGAACAAATGGCGATGCGCGTCGCCCAGGAGCTGCGCGACGGCGACTACGTCAACCTCGGGATCGGTATCCCGACGCTGGTGGCCAATTACATTCCCGCCGGTATTGAGGTGATGCTCCAGTCGGAGAACGGCCTGCTGGGGATGGGCGAATTTCCAGACGAAGCCACGATCGACGCCGACATGATTAACGCCGGCAAGCAGACCGTCACCGCGCAAACCGGGGCGGCCATCTTCGACTCCGCTCAGTCGTTCGCCATGATCCGCGGCGGCCACGTTGACCTGACCGTTCTTGGCGCCTTTGAGGTCGACGTCGCGGGCAACATCGCCTCATGGATGATCCCTGGAAAAATGGTCAAGGGGATGGGCGGCGCCATGGACCTGGTAGCCGGCGCGCAGAACATCATCGTGGTGATGACCCACGCCTCAAAAAACGGCGAATCCAAACTGCTGCCGCAGTGCACCCTGCCGCTCACTGGCGTGGGCTGTATTCGCCGGGTGCTCACCGATCTGGCCCTGCTGGACATTGTCGACGGCGCGTTTGTCCTGCGCGAAGTGGCCCCGGGAGTGAGCCCCGACGAGGTGATGCGTAAAACGGCGGGACGACTGATCGTGGCCGACGATGTGCGCGAAATGCGCTTCAGCTAAGGAGAGACCATGACCGATATTGCCATTGTTGCTGCAGTACGCACCCCGGTCGGCAGCTTTCGCGGCGCCTTCGCCCCTCTTTCCGCCGTCGACCTCGGCGCCGCGGTGGTACGCAGCCTGCTTGAACGCGGCCAGTTGCCCGCCGCGGCGGTGGACGAACTGATTTTCGGCCAGGTGCTCACCGCCGGCTGCGGGCAGAACCCGGCGCGCCAGACCGCGCTGCGGGCCGGCCTGCCGGTGGACACCCCGGCGGTGACCGTCAATCTGGTGTGCGGCTCCGGGCTGAAAGCGGTTCAGCAGGCGGTGCAGGCGATCCGCTGCGGCGACGCCGAGATCGTCATCGCCGGCGGCCAGGAGAGCATGAGCAATGCCCCCTATCTGATGCACGGCGCACGCGAAGGCCTGCGTTTCGGCCATGCCAGCCTGCAGGACAGCATGATTCTGGACGGCCTGTGGGACGCCTTTAACGACTACCACATGGGCATTACCGCCGAGAATCTGGCTGATGCCTTCGACATCAGCCGTGAGCGCCAGGATGCCTTTGCCGCCGGGTCCCAGCGCAAAGCGGCGGCCGCCATCGCCGCCGGACGCTTTCGCGAGGAGATCGTCCCGGTCAGCGTCCCGCAGGGCAAAAAGCCGCCGCGTGTCGTGACTGACGACGAGCAACCGCGCCCGGAGACCAGCGAGCAGCAGCTGGCCCAGCTGCGCCCGGCGTTTCGTCCCGCTGACGGCAGCGTCACTGCCGGAAACGCCTCGTCGCTGAACGACGGCGCCGCGGCGGTCCTGCTGATGCGCGTCGATAAAGCGCACGAGCTCGGGCTACCGGTGCTGGCGCGCATTGTCAGCTCAGCGGTCGCCGGGGTCGACCCATCGGTGATGGGCATCGGCCCGGTGAGCGCCTGCCGTAAAGCGCTGCAGCGCGCCGGCTGGACGCTGGACGAGGTGGATCTTATCGAAGCTAACGAGGCTTTTGCCGTCCAGGCGCTGGCCGTCGGTCAGCTGCTTGAGTGGGATAGCGAGAAGGTCAACGTCAACGGCGGCGCCATCGCCCTTGGCCATCCCATCGGCGCCTCCGGCTGCCGGATCCTCGTCAGCCTGGTGCATGAGATGCAGCGCCGGGGCGCCAGCAAAGGGCTGGCAACCCTGTGCGTCGGCGGCGGCCAGGGCATCGCCATGACTCTACAACGTTAACAGGAGCCACTATGTTTACACCACGCCTGGCGGTACTCGGCGCGGGACTGATGGGCGTCGGCATCGCCTGCCATTTCGCCCGTCACGGTCACGTCGTCCGCCTGTATGACACCGACCCGCAACGTCTCGCCGAGGTTCCGGCGGTGGCCAGCGCTATCCTGCGCGAGCTGGAGGCGAGCGGCCAGCAGGATCCCGCCGACCGCGACGCTGTGCTGGCCCGTCTGACCCCCACCCCGGCGCTGAATGCCCTGGCCGATGCCACGCTGCTGATAGAAGCGATCCCCGAGCGGCTGGCGCTGAAGCACGCCCTGTATGCCGAACTGGAAACGCTGATCGCCGACGAGGCGATTATCGCCAGCAACACCAGCGGCCTGCCGCCGGACTCGCTGGCGCAGGGCATGCGCCACCCTGAACGGCTGCTGATCGCCCACTTCTGGCATCCGCCGCACCTGATCCCGCTGGTGGAAGTGGTGCCCGGGAGCGCCACACTGCCCCATCTGGCGCGCCAGGTGAGCGACTTTTGCGCCGCCTGCGCGCTGGAAGCGGTGGTGCTCAATCGCGCCGCGCCGGGCTTTGTCGGCAACCGGCTGCAGTTCGCCCTGCTGCGCGAAGCGCTGCATATCGTCCACAGAGGCATTGCCTCTGCCGAGGTGGTGGACCAAGTGATGCGCGCCTCGCTGGGCCGCCGCTATGCGATGGTCGGCCCGCTGGAGGCAGCGGACATGACCGGGCTGGCGACGGTCCAGGATATCTGCCAGCACCTGCTGCCGGAGCTGGCCAGCGGGAGCGAGATGATGTCGCTGGTGGCGGAAAAGGTGGCGCGAGGCGACACCGGCGCCCGCAGTGGACAAGGCTTTTACCGCTGGGATGAGGCGCGGCAACAGCGCATCCAGTCGCGCCGGGAACATCAGCTTCGCTACGCCCTGAAGCCCTAGTATCGCGTTCTGTACCCCTACAATAACAATGAGAGTGAGACGTCGTGATGAGTGTGATAATTGCCCTGGCCGCACTGGCGTTACTGATGCTGGCGGCCTACCGTGGATACAGCGTGATCCTCTTTGCGCCGATCGCCGCCCTCGGCGCGGTGCTGGTCACCGACCCGAGCGCGGTCGGCCCGGCCTTTACCGGCCTGTTTATGGAAAAAATGGTCGGCTTTGTGAAGCTCTATTTCCCGGTGTTTCTGCTGGGCGCCGTGTTCGGCAAGCTGATTGAGCTGTCGGGATTCTCGCGGTCGATTGTCGCCGCCGCCATCCGCATCCTCGGACGCCGCCACGCGATCCCGGTGATCGTGCTGGTGTGCGCCCTGCTGACCTACGGCGGGGTGTCGCTGTTTGTGGTGGCTTTTGCCGTCTACCCCTTCGCCGCCGAACTGTTTCGCCAGAGCGGGATCCCCAAACGGCTGATTCCGGCCACCGTCGCCCTCGGGGCATTCTCGTTTACCATGGACGCCCTGCCCGGCACGCCGCAGATCCAGAATATTATCCCCACCAGTTTCTTCGGCACCAACGCCTGGGCGGCCCCCTGGCTGGGGCTTATCGGCTCGCTGTTCATTATCATTTTTGGCTTGCTGTGGCTGGAGCGTCAGCGCCGCAAAGCGCAGGCCCGCGGCGAAGGCTATGGGACCGACCTGCAAAATGAGCCGGAGACCCCGGATGACATCGATCTGCCGCATCCGCTGATCGCTATCGCCCCGTTGCTGTTAGTGGGGGTGCTGAATCTGCTGTTTACCCACTGGATCCCGCAGTGGTACGGCGCCAGCCATGAGCTCACCCTGCCGGGTCTGGCGAAGCCTGTCGTCACCGAAGTAGGGAAAATCACCGCTATCTGGGCGGTGCAGGCGGCGCTGCTCTCCGGCATTGTGCTGGTGCTGGTCTGCGGCTATCGCAATATCCGCGGCCGGCTGGCGGAGGGGAGCCGAACGGCGGTGGGCGGGGCTATTCTCGCGGCGATGAACACCGCCTCTGAGTACGGATTCGGCGCGGTTATCGCCGCCCTGCCGGGTTTCCTGGTGCTGTCGAAAGCCCTCGCGGCCATTCCCAATCCGCTGTTAAACGAGGCGATCAGCGTCACGGTGCTGGCCGGGATCACCGGCTCGGCCTCCGGGGGGATGAGCATCGCGCTGGCGGCGATGTCCGAGACCTTTGTCGCCGCCGCCCACGCCGCCAATATTCCGCTCGAGGTCCTGCACCGTGTCGCCGCCATGGCCAGCGGCGGCATGGACACCCTACCGCATAACGGGGCGGTGATCACCCTGCTGGCGATCACCGGCCTGAGCCATCGCCAGGCCTACGGCGGTATTTTCGCCATCACGGTGATCAAAAGCCTCGCGGTACTGTTTGTCATTGTCACGTTCTATGTGACCGGCATTGTCTGATACCCGATTGAAGGAGTAATAAAATGAATTTGCACGGTAAAACAGCGCTGGTCACCGGCTCCACCAGCGGCATCGGTTTAGGGATCGCCAAAGTGCTGGCTCAGGCGGGCGCGCAGGTGATCCTCAATGGCTTCGGCGACAGCAGCCACGCCCGGGCTGAAGTCGCCGCGCTGGGTAAGATCCCCGGCTATCACGACGCCGACCTGCGCGACGTCGGGCAGATCGAGGCGATGATGCACTATGCCGAAAGCACCTTCGGCGGCGTCGATATCGTGATCAATAACGCCGGCATCCAGCACGTCGCCCCGGTGGAGCAGTTCCCGGTGGACAAATGGAACGACATCATCGCGATCAATCTCTCCAGCGTCTTCCACACCACCCGCCTGGCGCTGCCGGGCATGCGCCAGCGCAACTGGGGGCGCATCATCAACATAGCCTCAGTGCATGGCCTGGTGGCGTCGAAAGAGAAATCGGCCTACGTCGCCGCCAAGCACGCGGTGGTCGGGCTGACCAAAACCGTGGCCCTGGAAACCGCGCGCAGCGGCATCACCTGCAATGCCATCTGCCCGGGCTGGGTGCTGACCCCGCTGGTGCAGCAGCAGATCGATAAGCGCATCGCCGAGGGGGTCGACCCGGAGCAGGCCAGCGCCCAGCTTCTGGCGGAAAAACAGCCCTCCGGGGAGTTTGTCACCCCGCAGCAACTGGGCGAAATGGCGCTGTTTCTGTGCAGCGATGCCGCTGCCCAGGTGCGCGGCGCCGCATGGAATATGGATGGCGGCTGGGTGGCGCAGTAAGCCGCTGGCGCCGCGAAGATCAGAACATCGCCAGAAAGCGTTTCACCGTGCGTGAGCGCTCGAAGCGCCGCCAGGCGATGGCGATATCGGTCTTCAGCGGCGCCCCACTGAGCGGGTGATAGCTGACGTTCGGCTGTTGAATGCAGGTCATCGACTGCGGGACCAGCGCGAAGCCGAACCCGGCATTGACCATGCTCAGCGACGACGAAATCTGCGACGACTGCCAGGCACGCTCCATGTCGATCCCGGCGCGCAGGCAGCTGTTGTACACCAGCTCATACAGCCCGGGGGCCACCTCCCGCGGGAAGAGGATCGGCGCCACGTCGCACAGCTGTTCCAGGGCCAGGGTCGGCTGCGTCGCCAGCGGGTTATCGCGCGGCAGCGCGATGACCATCGGCTCCTCATCAATAATCCGCAGATTAAAGGCTTTACTGCTCTCGCACGGCAGACGGACGAAGGCGATATCCAGCTCGGCCTCGCTCAGGGCGGTCATCAGATTGGCCATATTGTCTTCCATCTGGTGCAGGGTCACCCCGGGGTGGTCGAGCTGAAAGCGGTGCAGCAACGTGAAGATTTGCGGATGGAAAGCATCAGAACTGGTAATGCCTAGCGACAGGCTGCCGTTCATCCCGCGCGCAATGCCCTTGGCCTTCTCCAGCGCCGCATCGCTCATGGCGAGGATCTGGCGGGCATCCTCATAGAACGACTCTCCCGCTTCCGTCAGCTCCACCCCGCGGGTTAAACGCCGAAACAGCGGGGTCCCCACCTCTCGTTCAAGTCGCTGAATTTGCTGACTTAACGGAGGTTGTGAAATACCCAGCTCCTTGGCGGCCTGGGTGAAGTGCCGCGTCCTGGCGACGGCGACAAAATAACGAAGATAACGAAGTTCCATATCGAAAACGTCTCAAACCAGCATGGTTTCTATATTGGAACTGTGAGCTGAATCGGGTCAACATTTATTTAACCTTTCTTATATTTGTTGAACGAGGAAGTGGTATATGAATCACTCTGCTGAATGCACCTGCGAAGAGAGTCTGTGCGAAACCCTACGGGCGTTTTCCGCGCAGCATCCCGAGAGCGTGCTCTATCAGACATCGCTAATGAGCGCCCTGCTGAGCGGGGTTTACGAAGGCAGCACCACCATCGCGGACCTGCTGAAACACGGCGATTTCGGCCTCGGCACCTTTAATGAGCTGGACGGGGAGCTGATCGCCTTCAGCAGTCAGGTCTATCAGCTGCGCGCCGACGGCAGCGCGCGCAAAGCCCAGCCGGAGCAGAAAACGCCGTTCGCGGTGATGACCTGGTTCCAGCCGCAGTACCGGAAAACTTTCGACCATCCGGTGAGCCGCCAACAACTGCACGACGTTATTGACCAGCAAATTCCCTCTGACAACCTGTTCTGCGCCCTGCGCATCGACGGCCATTTCCGCCATGCCCATACCCGCACCGTGCCGCGCCAGACGCCGCCGTACCGGGCGATGACCGACGTCCTCGACGATCAGCCGGTGTTCCGCTTTAACCAGCGCGAAGGGGTGCTGGTCGGCTTCCGTACCCCGCAGCATATGCAGGGGATCAATGTCGCCGGGTATCACGAGCACTTTATTACCGATGACCGCAAAGGCGGCGGTCACCTGCTGGATTACCAGCTCGATCACGGGGTGCTGACCTTCGGCGAAATTCACAAGCTGATGATCGACCTGCCCGCCGACAGCGCGTTCCTGCAGGCCAATCTGCATCCCGATAATCTCGATGCCGCCATCCGTTCCGTAGAAAGTTAAGGGGTTCACATGGACAAACAGTATCCGGTACGCCAGTGGGCGCACGGCGCCGATCTCGTCGTCAGCCAGCTGGAAGCGCAAGGCGTACGTCAGATCTTCGGTATCCCCGGCGCCAAAATCGACAAGGTGTTCGACTCACTGCTGGATTCCTCGATTCGCATTATTCCGGTACGTCACGAAGCCAACGCCGCGTTTATGGCCGCCGCGGTCGGACGCATTACCGGCAAAGCGGGCGTGGCGCTGGTCACCTCCGGTCCGGGTTGTTCCAACCTGATCACCGGCATGGCCACTGCGAACAGCGAAGGCGACCCGGTGGTGGCCCTGGGCGGGGCGGTGAAACGCGCCGATAAGGCGAAGCAGGTCCATCAGAGTATGGATACGGTGGCGATGTTCAGCCCGGTCACCAAATACGCCGTCGAGGTGACGGCGCCGGATGCGCTGGCGGAAGTGGTCTCTAACGCCTTCCGCGCCGCCGAGCAGGGCCGCCCGGGCAGCGCGTTCGTCAGCCTGCCGCAGGATGTGGTCGATGGCCCGGTCAGCGGTAAAGTACTGCCGGCCAGCCGGGCTCCGCAGATGGGCGCCGCGCCGGATGACGCCATCGACCAGGTGGCGAAGCTTATCGCTCAGGCGAAGAACCCGATCTTCCTGCTCGGCCTGATGGCCAGCCAGCCGGAAAACAGCGCGGCGCTGCGCCGTTTGCTGGAGGCCAGCCATATTCCGGTCACCAGCACCTATCAGGCCGCCGGGGCGGTGAATCAGGATAACTTCTCTCGCTTCGCCGGTCGGGTCGGGCTGTTTAACAACCAGGCCGGGGACCGTCTGCTGCAGCTCGCCGACCTGGTGATCTGCATCGGCTACAGCCCGGTGGAATATGAACCGGCGATGTGGAACAGCGGCAACGCGACGCTGGTGCATATCGACGTGCTGCCCGCCTATGAAGAGCGCAACTACACCCCGAATGTCGAGCTGGTGGGCGATATCGCCGGCACCCTCAACAAGCTGGCGCAAAATATCGATCACCGGCTGGTGCTCTCCCCGCAGGCGGCGGAGATCCTCCGCGACCGCCAGCACCAGCGCGAACTGCTGGACCGCCGCGGCGCGCAGCTGAATCAGTTTGCCCTGCATCCGCTGCGCATCGTTCGCGCCATGCAGGATATCGTCAACAGCGACGTCACGCTGACCGTGGACATGGGCAGTTTCCATATCTGGATCGCCCGCTACCTGTACAGCTTCCGCGCCCGTCAGGTGATGATCTCCAACGGCCAGCAGACCATGGGCGTCGCCCTGCCCTGGGCCATCGGCGCCTGGCTGGTCAATCCTGAGCGCAAAGTGGTCTCCGTCTCCGGCGACGGCGGCTTCCTGCAGTCGAGCATGGAGCTGGAGACCGCCGTCCGCCTCAAAGCCAACGTGCTGCATCTCATCTGGGTCGATAACGGCTACAACATGGTGGCCATCCAGGAAGAGAAAAAATACCAGCGCCTGTCCGGCGTCGAGTTCGGGCCGATGGATTTTAAAGCCTATGCCGAGTCCTTCGGCGCCAAAGGGTTTGCCGTGGAAAGCGCCGAGGCGCTGGAACCGACGCTGCGCGCGGCGATGGACGTCGACGGCCCGGCGGTGGTGGCCATCCCGGTGGATTATCGCGATAACCCGCTGCTGATGGGCCAGCTCCATCTGAGTCAGATTCTGTAAGTCATCACAATAAGGAAAGGAAAATGAAAAAAGTCGCACTTGTTACCGGCGCCGGCCAGGGGATTGGTAAAGCTATCGCCCTTCGTCTGGTGAAGGATGGATTTGCCGTGGCCATTGCCGATTATAACGATGCCACAGCCAAAGCGGTCGCCTCGGAAATCAACCAGGCCGGCGGACACGCCGTGGCGGTGAAAGTGGATGTTTCTGACCGCGACCAGGTATTTGCCGCCGTTGAACAGGCGCGCAAAACGCTGGGCGGCTTCGACGTCATCGTCAATAACGCCGGCGTGGCGCCGTCCACGCCGATCGAGTCCATTACCCCGGAGATTGTCGACAAAGTCTACAACATCAACGTCAAAGGGGTGATCTGGGGTATTCAGGCGGCGGTCGAGGCCTTTAAGAAAGAGGGTCACGGCGGGAAAATCATCAACGCCTGTTCCCAGGCCGGCCACGTCGGCAACCCGGAACTGGCGGTGTATAGCTCCAGTAAATTCGCGGTTCGCGGCTTAACCCAGACCGCCGCTCGCGACCTCGCGCCGCTGGGCATCACGGTCAACGGCTACTGCCCGGGGATTGTCAAAACGCCAATGTGGGCCGAAATTGACCGCCAGGTGTCCGAAGCCGCCGGTAAACCGCTGGGCTACGGTACCGCCGAGTTCGCCAAACGCATCACTCTCGGTCGTCTGTCCGAGCCGGAAGATGTCGCCGCCTGCGTCTCCTATCTTGCCAGCCCGGATTCTGATTACATGACCGGTCAGTCGTTGCTGATCGACGGCGGGATGGTATTTAACTAATAAAAAATAAGCTCTGACATGGCTTGCCCCTGCTTTCGCGCAGGGGCTTTTTTTTGGTTTGAGTGTAAGTGTAAGCATCCCGGGGAAACGAAGCATCAATACTTGAGGGCTTCTGGCGTTCCTACTTGCGCTTCTGGCACGACGTGGGCAATCTGACTGGGATGAAGGTCTGATTTGAGCGAGGAGCGGAAGTTCGGGAACGGGATAGCTCCATTGATGACTTTATGCTACGTGTTAAACCACAGGTAATGGAGTTGCTGCTGGAGAAAGTAGTATTCTTTAGACTGAGATCTTTTGAAAGGAACTGTAGTTGCTATAAAATTGAGGAACCAAATTTTTTAGCTTTTAAAAAATAAAATATTATCTCTTTTAGAAATTAGATAAGCAGGAGAAAAGCTATGATATCGGTAATAAAGGACCTATTTAGTAACCAAGTGGTTTCCGCAGTCATTCTTACTATCATTGGAGCGATTACAAAAAAGTATATTCAGTTTCATCGCAGAGACTTTTTTTCACGCTCACCCTCCGAGCAGATAAAAGCAGTCGAATGGCTTAGAACCTCTTCTGTACCCATCTCCGATCCGTTAGCAAAGGCGGAACAGCAGTTCCGCCTACAGTCGTTCGGACTGCATAGAGATTGGCATTTATCTTATAAAATCATATGCTTGAGCTCCGATTATGCACAGTCATTAATTCCGTCCTTGAAGGCAGTCTTGCGTTATCAGGGCATGTACACAATTACTAACGGGAATATATACCCTCATAAATTCCATAAGTGGATAATACCTTTTGTGTTAATATCGTTGCTATTATATATCGGTGCTGAGATATACAGAGGTTCTTCACAGAGTGATGGTATAGAGATTTTGAAATCTCTATACGTCGTTATTGTGGCTTTTATAGTATGGTGTTGGGTCGCTGCTTGTGCTCTGAGAGTATCAAGCATCAGTAAAAAGCTCAATGCCTATATCCCACCCGCAAACGATTTTAAATCCAAGACATACGATTTCAGTTCAATACTCAATAATAGATATCCCTAGCCTGGCTGATCTGCTTCCCGTAAATACTGATACCTGGCAGTAAGCGAGATCCGCTTCTGGCACGGCGCGAACTGTTAACTGAGCCAAAGGTCCGCCATGAGCGAGGAGCGGACATTTTTCTTCGTCCTCTACTTCGTCCATTCTTTATGCAGTAACGCATAGATGTATGTGTCGTCATACCTTTCTTTACCCTCCTCGTTTTCAAAGGAGACAAATTCTTTAAAACATCCTTCACGTCGCATAAGTAGTCGTTCGCATAGTTTTTGAGAGGAGTAATTATAATCTTCCACCCAGGCATACAAACGTCTGGCGCCTTTTACTTTAAATAAATAATCAAACAGTGCAGTAACTGACTCGCTTGCATATCCCTGATGTTCGTAACGTTGATTAAAATGCCAGCCTACTGACCAGGTATTGCTGTCTGGCTCGTTGCTATTGTCCGCAAAAAGATGTCCGATTAACGTATCGGTTTCATTTAGACAAACGGCAAACTGTGTTGGGTCAGAGGCTCGTTTAGCCACGTCGACCTCTGCCTCAGCGAGTGAATGTAACTTTTCATCCTTAAAGCAAGGAGTACGTGGTGAAGAGAGGTAATCGAAAAGAGCTGCCGCATCCTCTTCCTTAAAATGGCGAATGATTAATCTTTGAGTGGTAATGATGGTCATAATGTCCTTGATAATGTAATGCCAGCCAGTTCAGCAAGAAGTCTGCTTTAAACTGGCCGGAACACAGGGCAGAGATTAGCCGTTTCGGCTATTCCCCAGTCTGTATTTTCGCATGCCTGTAAATCGTGTGATCGTCACGAAAAATACCGGAACAAATAAAATGGCCAGTAGCGTTCCGCTAATCATCCCGCCGAATACACCGGTACCAATCGCGTGCTGCGTGCTGGCGCTGGCTCCACTGGCAAGCATCAGCGGAACAACACCTAATGTGAAAGCCAGAGAAGTCATCAGAATTGGCCGTAAGCGTAGCTTTGCAGCCGTCAATGTCGCGTCAATAAGGCTCTTTCCTTCTTTCATCAATTGTCTCGCGAACTCGATAATCAGAATCGCATTCTTGGCGGAAAGTCCAATCAGGGTTATCAGACCCACTTTGAAAAAGACGTCATTCGTCATATTTGTAACGGATACGGCCAGCACAGCGCCGAGCAGCCCCAGAGGAACAACGAGCATGACCGCGAAGGGAATGGACCAGCTTTCGTAAAGAGCAGCCAGCACCATGAATACCACCAGTACCGAGAGCACAATAAGACCCGGAAGCTGTGATGCAGACTCTTTTTCCTGTAACGAACTTCCCGCCCACTCACCGGCGAACCCCGGTGGTAAGTGCTTAGCCAGATTGTCCATTGCCGCCATTGCGGTACCTGACGATTTTCCCTGTGCGGAACTCCCGGTTATGCGTATGGCAGGATATCCCTGATAGCGTATCAGTTGCTGCGGTGCTACATTCCACGAAAGCGTCACAAAAGTGGATAATGGAAGCATCTGCCCCAGACGGTTTTTGACAGACAAAGCCAAAAGTTGTTCAGGCTGCATCCGGTATGGCGCATCCGCCTGGACGATAACCTGCTGAACTCGACCATTATTGGTATAGTCATTAACATAATTGGAACCTGCTGCAACCGAGATGGTTTGATTTATTTCATCAAACGAAACCCCCATGGCTTCCGCTTTTTCCCTGTCGACATGCAGGGAAAGGCTTGTTCCCTCACCAAGTCCATCAATATAGACATCGGTAAGGTGAGGATTATGATTTGCCTGTACAATAAGCTCATCGGCCGCCTTTTTGAGTGCCTGATAGCCTTTCCCCCCTCTGTCCTGTAAATAATAAGTGAACCCGGATGAGGTTCCCATATCAGAAATAGCCGGAGGCAGCAGACTCATTGTTACGGCGTCCGGCACGTTTGCCATTTGGGACTGAATATGGTCAGCTTCTTCCTGTGCCGTGGTTCCTTTGCGTTGTTTCCAGTCCTTGAGGGTGGTGAATGCCATGGCCGAATTTTGGCCTGACCCTGAAAAACCAAATCCCAGAATCATAATGTTACTTTCTACCGCCTGCCGATGGGCGATCTCCTCTTCAAATGTATCGACGACCTTAAGCGTCCGCTGCATCGTGGCATCAGAAGGAAGCTGGATTGAGGACATAAAATAACCCTGATCTTCATCGGGTATAAATGATGATGGTAAGGTGGACAGCCCGGCAAACAATGCCAAACATAATGCAGCGTAGATCATCATCATACGGCCAGTACGCTTCAGTACAAATCCCAGACCAGTGGCGTAAAACGAAGTCAGGCGATGAAAGTGAGCGTTAAACCACGCTGAAAATACGCTGCTTTTACCCTGATGAATACCATGTGGTTTGAGCAGGGTTGCACAAAGCGCAGGCGTTAACGTCAGCGCCAGGAATGCCGACAGTAAAATGGATATCGCCATCGAAATGCTGAACTGTCGATAAATAATACCCACAGAACCGCTGGTAAAGGCCATTGGTATAAACACCGCAGTGAGCACCAGCGTAATACCAATGATTGCCGGCGTAATTTCACGCATCGCTTCTCGCGTTGCATCCTGTGGAGACATTTTTTTGTCTTCCATCAGTCGTTCGACGTTCTCCACCACAACAATAGCATCGTCAACAATAATCCCGATGGCCAGTATCATTCCAAACATGGTTAAAATATTGATGGAATAACCACTTAATAGCATTACGGTAAATGTGCCGAGCAGCGCCACGGGTGCCACAATCGCAGGAATAAGCGTACAGCGTATCTTGTGAAGGAAAAGCAGCATCACGAAAAAGACCAGAACCATGGCTTCAACAAATGTCTCAACTACCTTCAATATCGATAGCTTTACAAATGGAGCCGTATCGAAAGGCACGGTGAATGTCATTCCCTCGGGAAGCACACCGGACAGTTCTGCTAACCGCGCGCGGATACCCGACGCAGTACTAATCGCATTTGCACCAGGAGACAACTGAATGGCGGCTGCCGTTGCAGGCACGCCATTTTCACGGATGCCAAATGCGTAACTTTGCAACCCGGATTCCACGCGGGCAACATCTGCCAGTGTCACCCGGGCGGCTGAGACCTGTGATTTAATCGTGATATTGCGAAATTCTTCAACCGAAGAGAGCTGCCCTTTTACCGTTATTGGATAGGTCACCTCTTGACTGCTCGTCGCGGGTTCATCTCCTGTTCTGCCCGGTGAAACAATCACGTTTTGTTGACTGATGGCGCTTAATACATCCGTAACAGAGAGCCCATAGCTGTGTAATTTCATCGGGTCCAGCCATATGCGGAGTGCCTTTTCTCCGCCAAAAAGCTGGA
This sequence comes from Klebsiella sp. X1-16S-Nf21, assembly GCF_002837615.1. NCBI lineage: Bacteria > Pseudomonadati > Pseudomonadota > Gammaproteobacteria > Enterobacterales > Enterobacteriaceae > Klebsiella > Klebsiella sp. X1-16S-Nf21. The sequence goes on along the minus strand of NZ_PJDK01000001.1, from coordinate 10,382 downwards.
CTTTACCTACACCAGGTACGCGACGGAGTTCATCAGTAACATTCCTTGCGAAATAATCGCTTAAGTCAGCTTCCTGATAGGCTCCGCTTGGCGATTTTAACCCCACCATCATTAAAAAACCGGAATTAGCTGCCTCAACATTTATCCCATTCTGTCTTACCGACTGCGGCAGGCGGGATTCTACAATTTTAATTTGGTTTTGCAGATCCATCTGGGCGAGTTTGATGTCGGTGCCGGGTTTGAAAGTTACCGTAATTGACGCCATCCCTGTCGTGTCACTGGAAGATTCAAAATAGAGTAAATTGTCAACACTCGCAATTTCACGCTCGATCAGAGACACGACGGATGTGTTCATCACTTCCGGGCTGGCTCCAGGGTAACTCACTGAAATGATAATACCGGGTGGCGCAACTTCAGGGTATTGCGCAACCGGTAAACGAGGTATGGACAACAGTCCCGTCAGAACAATAAACAGGGCAATAACCCATGCGAAGATGGGGCGCTCAATGAAAAAGTGCGGCATCAGGTGTACTTCCAGTCAACATACAAAGGGTAAAAGTTCAGCATGGTTTTCCTGATAAAGAGGTCTCATCGTCAGTCGAAACCCGTTTACCGATATCCCTGAGCTGGGAAAATTTCTCAAGAAGTTGTGGTGCGTCATCCAGGCTTGTTGCAAACATCCACATATAGGTCATGACGGAATAAATATGTCCGGCATTAATTCCGGATTCCATGCTCATCCTGATAATGGTCATGGAAAAGAGAGCAGAAACCAGAAGGCCTATTGATAAATATCCCCATGCCTCTCTGTCGGATAACACCACGCGCAGACGGGCAAGTGTGTCATAATGTCGCTTAAGAGCACCAAAAGACGCCTTATTAACATAATCGACCTCTTTCTCAAGGCGATTATTCAGCCGTCTGTAGAATGTCTCATTTTTGCTGGCATAGCTTGAGACAAAACACATCAGTATTGCCACGATGATCAAACAGGCTATACCTGTCCAGAATTCAATCCATAACAGCATAATTGCTGCGCCGAAAAGGGAAATGATCGAGGTGATCAATACGGGCAGGTGCAACTCGAAGAAATCTACAAATTCACGTGATAGAGTGACTCTCGCAGCAATAGTCGAGTGATTAAGTGAATATTTTCGCTGGGATAATACTACAGTCACAGCAAGACTTGCGTAGATACGTGCAAACGTTCGCGTATCGACACTACGTCTGGCGGCTCCCATGCACCACATGAACAGAACCATCAGGCCATAAAGGGCCGCATGTGACGTCTGTCCGCCCAGGATGGCATTTATCGCCATGCCTGCCAGAACGGGGTAGAGCAGGAATGCAACGTTTTCAGCAATAACCAGCATGAAAGTAATACACAATTTCTTTCTGTGCCGCCAGGCAAGTCTCTTAAGTGAGATAGCAACCCCGGGGGCCATAGGTTTGTCGTTGCCTTTATAAATCATGATAAATTATATTAAACATCTGTGTGTAAAGGGTTCTGCAGTTGGTTTATTATGTCAGCTAAGTGAAACGAGACAGCAGAAAAGAGCAGTCATAAATCCATGTGCTAAGTGTAACGTGATGATGTCAATCGTGAATGGATGTTTTATGGAGGATATGTGTACTCACTCCTGAGGTTATGTATCATGTTGACATTGCATAATATCAAACCATTCTTATACATAAACATAAAGGTAGTCCGCAAAAGAAAACCATTAAAAAAAATTCATAATAAAAAACAAAATCATAGATATCTGGAAAAGTATTCAAAAGCAGATGCAATACAATGATGGTGTGTATAAACAGTAAAATCAGACCGAATGTTATTACGATGAAATTTTTAAAAACTCCAGGTTTTTTCTGAATAATAAATGATAATGCTGTAATGATTATCAAAACACGAATCAGTAATGATGAGGGTAATGTGGATTCTACTTTTTCATTAATTGAATGCACAAGGTAAAGCCAGGTAGATAACAACCCATATGAAACGATGCAAAATAAAAGTGAGGCCATCAAATTCTCGCGCCGGAAAAAACATTTAGTCAACACCATAAAACTCCTAAGACAAAGTACATATTGCATGAAACACTTAACCTGGTTGTAGATTATCACTTAGCGATGTTGATTAATTATTTATAAAATGTGTAGTGAATATGGAGAGCATGGCTGGTAAAATTTAAGGATAATTTCCCGATGAACTTTTCCAAAAAATACCTGTCAAAACACATTAAATTGAAAATTAATGTTTGTAATTGAGTTAAAGAACTTTAAGCATGACGATAAAAGTGCTTTCAGGGTAAAATGCATGTTGTCATCAGCACTGTGGAAGAAAATATGAACAACAACAATCTGATTATCGTCGCAGAAGACGATGATGACATCGCTGCCATACTGACAGGCTATTTACGTAAGGCAGGTATGAAAACCTTAAGAGCCGAAGACGGTGAGCAGGCAATCAATCTTACCCGTCTGAACAAGCCTGATCTACTGCTATTGGACATCCACCTGCCCGTGTACGATGGCTGGAATGTTCTCACCACGTTAAGAAAGGAAACGAATGTACCGGTCATCATGGTGACAGCACTGGATCAAGACGTAGATAAACTGATGGGGCTACGACTCGGGGCTGACGATTATGTGATAAAACCCTTTAATCCATCTGAGGTTATTGCCCGGGTTGAAGCTGTGCTTCGCAGAACCAGACCGGTTGCAGAGTCTACACATTCACGGCCTTTAAGAACGCCTTTTTTAACGATTTATCCTGATGAGTTTTACGTTGAAATCACTGCACAAGGTGAGGTTTCCACGCCAGTATTAACCACCACTGAGTTTAAGCTTTTAACCTATCTGGCGAGAAACCCGAGAAAAGTCTGTTCACGTGAAGAGTTACTCGATGCGTGTTTACCTGAGGGAGACTCGCTGGATCGTACTGTAGACAGTCATATGAGTAAACTTCGGAAAAAGCTTGAACATGCCGGATTGAAGGGCATTCCGGAAAGCATCCGAGGATTAGGCTACCGGTTGGGTGACAAAAAATGAACAAAGAAACGATTCTGAGCCGTCAGATTTTGACATATATGTTGTTGTTAACGTTTTTTATTATTGCCATTGCAATACTCGGTTCCTACTTATTTTATAGTTTCCTGATTTATTACCTGCCGGGTGGAATGAACGAAGGCAGTGAAGATGCTATGACATTCCTTGACTGGATGTGGATTCTGATGGCGTCCGTTACCAGTCTGGTCGTTGCACTTTTCTTTACCGTAAAGCTGTCTGCAAGAATATTCAACCCACTCAATGACGTCGCATACAGCCTGAAACAAATCTCTCAGGGAAACCTTAGTGCCAGAGCATTTAACAGCAGTTCTAAGTTGGGAGAGATGAATAGGCTCGTCAATGACTTTAATGAGATGGCTGAAAAGTTACAGACGCTGGATGCGCAGCGAAATTTATGGAATGCTGCAATTGCTCATGAACTCCGGACGCCGGTGACTATCTTACGTGGGAGGCTTCAGGGACTGGTTGACGGCGTGTTCGAACCAGAACCGTCGTTATTCAGGAACCTTCTTAAACAAACTGAAGGTCTGACCAACTTAATTGAGGATCTCCGCGTCGTGAGTTCGTCAGGAGGCGCTGGGTACTCCTTGATGCTGAGTGAAGTCGATCTCAAGTCCACGATTTCAAATGCGCTTGATACCTTTTGGCCGGACTTTGATAAAAAGCATTTCAAAATTGTCACTGAGATTAACCATCAGTATTGCGTTTGCGATCCCTTACGCATTATTCAGTGCCTCACCGTTCTTTTTGACAATGCCTTAAAATATTCCACACCACAAACGCTGTTAATAAAGAATGGTATTGCAGGAAACGATAATTTTATTATCGTTCAGGACAAAGGACCTGGAATTCCTGAAGAACTCCAGAAGTCCTTATTCCAGCCTTTTCAGCGAGGAGAATACGCCAAAAATATTAATCCAGAGGGTTGTGGTTTAGGGTTGTCGGTAGTTAAAGCCATTATGTGCGCCCACGGCGGAGACGTTAGCTATAGTTTAACACCAGAAAATGGCTCACTTTTCAAACTCTCATGGCCTGTTTAAGGGCATGAATACACAGGCTCGATCGAACCTGTTTTAGCAAGAGAGATCCCACATACTGCCGAGTTTTGCGTCCCAAATTGATGGGGTGATTTTAAGTTTTCCTCTTTTGGGGCTTAATGTTATTTCGCTGAAATAGATGTCATCTCCTTTTAGCATAAGATCGACGCGGCAGTAGTCTATTTCTTTTGCTAAGTCCTGGGCGGCAATAACGGATTTATGAAATGATTCGGGTTCATCAACCGGCAATGGCGTGTTTGGGTACTCCATCTGAAAGGGTTGTAAATTCCACGCTCTGTCATAAACGTTAATGAATTCGTTTCCATCGCTGTCAGTAAAGTCGGCCTCGATAAAACATGCCACACCGTGAAAGCAATGTATTCTTATCATTTCCGGAGTTATATTTCGGTGTTTACTGGAAAATAGATCCAGATACATTTCGCATAGGATCACGGGTGGTATGTTTTTATACTGCCATTCTCGGGTCGTATAATACATATTCTTTTTAAGAGATAGTTTTAATTTGCTTTTAACCTTAGCGGGATCAATATTCGTTTTATCCGTGCATATGACCGCGCTACCACTATCATGATTGCATTTCAAAACAAATTTTGAGGGAAGTTTGTCGAAATCAATATCATCAACTCTGTTATAAACACCTACTAAAGGAATAAGCTTAATTAAATTAGTCCGTTTCTCAACATACTGCCTGACCAGAAGTTTATCAGCAAGCAATGTATAAAATGGGTTGTGGATAAATAAAATGCGATGGCAAATTTTCTCATTAAGCGTTACAGGGTTGAGTAAATCCGGATATGTGCCAGATATTTCTCTTAACCTGTCTGCATGAAATGAAATGTCATTAGTCAAAATTGTTCTGCATTTTCTCAACAAATATTCAATGTATTTGATTTGATAGTTTATTTTGTTCATAACGCCTCCGGTTCAGAAAGGAAATTCTGACAGAGGTTTGTTGATTTATTTTTTGCAAATTATGGAGAGTATATGGACCGACTTGCTTCTTTATTAACAGAAATTAATCCGGACCATTGTCCGCGCCTTGCACGAATCGGAAAAGTTAACTGCACTGAAGATCCGCTCTGAACGAAGAGCGGATCTTCAGTGCAAAAGAACAGCAAGGCCCGCCTTTATTATTAATAATGCCTTATCTACAACTGCTGAGTTACCCAGCTACCATTTTCAGCGAAAAATACCGTCGCATCGGCTCCATTGACCAGGGATATTTGAGGAGGTATGTGGCCAATATCAACATCATACAGTACGGGCACGGCAATATTCTCAAAAGCGGCTTTAAGGGCATCCAGATAATTATGTTTAGTCGGGTCGCTTACGTCGGGTGCAGCACTTCTGCCGATAAGAACACCATTTAAATTATCAAACCAACCCTGTAATCGTAAGCTAAATAATGCGCGTGTTAATTCACAGGGAGCCATTTCCACATTTTCAAAATAGAGGATTATTCCTTGAGGGCTATTGCTCGCCTTGAACAAGGGCACATTCCCGAATGGTGTACCTGCTAACCTGGATATTATTTCGAGGCAGCCGCCGATCAGTTTCCCGCTAAATGTCAGAGAAGATGTAACACCATCAAGGCATTTCCACTGTGTTTTTTGGGTCAGATTGAAACCTCCGTCTGACGCTGTTCCCCATTGATTTTCATCCGCTTGAAATGCTGTTGAAGAGTACTGTTTGATTACAGTTCCCCGATTCGATTCCAGAATTTCCCATACGGCCTGAGTGGTGGCATCTAACTTTTGAGCGCCAAGATCCATGAGGTTCGGCCCATGCAAAGTAGCCCAGCCCGATATCGTCGTCAGTGGGAAATGAAGTGTACTAAGATCTGAAAAGCCCACAAACCATTTTGGTTTAGACCGGGACAACAGATCAAAATCAATCAAATCAAGTAATTCCATCGCCAGATCACCGCCCCAAGGTGGCATAACAGCTTTTATATCTGGGTCAGTAAGATAAGACATTAATTCTTCAACGCGAGAAAATTTAGTGGCGCTTTTATTTTTGTGCTGCGAGCGTAAGCAGCGTCCTTCGCGGGCCTGGTAACCTCTTTTCTTTAGGTTTTTTATGGCGAGTTCCAGTCTGGGATGCAGATGTTCAGGTACGCCAGAAGAGGGAGCGGTTACACCAATAACATCTCCTGGAGCCAGCCTGGGTGGAAAGAGGACACTCATGGATAAATCCTTTTCAGAACATATAGAATTCCATAATCCATAATTAAAGCCAGGATGTAAAATTAACAGGCGAACACTCCGCTTGTTTTTTCTATGAGCCTTTAAAAGGTCTGCTCATGGCACCCAAGGGACTTTACCGGCGTAGATGATGCGTCAGGCAACTAATCCTCAAAAGTGCTTACTGCTTATTCGCGGGACCGCCGGCTGATTTGGGTTGGATCATGACGACTACTCTTTTAGCTATTCCCGGTTTCCCCTTTTCAAAGCGCCATTTACTCATCATTTTCTCGATGATTTTATGTTCAAACTCCGGAGTCGTTGTCGATTCCAGTATCTTAACATTCTGAACTCTGCCATCTGAATCAACATCATACTGAATCCGCAGAGCATTCGGCAGGAGGTTTCCGTTCTTATCATGAGTGGTAATTGCTGTGTTTGCAGAGGAAATGCTGCCTGAAGGTGTGCTGGCGCTGGCCGGTATACCGGCGCAGAGTGCCAGGAACAATGGCAGAATCAGGGTGAATAGTCTGATAGCTTGCATAAATCGTCCGAATTCCAAAATTAACCATGAATCTTCACGTTACCAACGGCGCGAGTGACAGGCTACCAGATGAAATGATCAGTGAATACCGCGTCTTCAGCGGCAATCCCTTTGACCTCCTTACCAGGCGCTTCGTACCACATCCATTCCCGGGGTCGTTTCGCTATCAGGACTAGTGGGAGCTGAGCGAGTGTATCAATGATTCCTTTTGCCAGCTGTCAGCTCGTCAGGGAACATGACCGAGCTAACACCCTTAAGTGATGAGAGACGACCATGGAGTTCGTCCGTAAAGGTAAAATGCGTCGTGCCCGGATTATCAGAGATACACACTGGTACAGACAGGTGCCGGGTAACGGCCTCGAAGCGTGAGAAGACTTCGTCGTCACGGAGTGACTGGTAGCTGACCGCCGGGAGTAACAGGACATTCGCGCCAGCTGCCTGGGCATCATCAGCCAGATGTAGAATGGCGTCGATACGGACCGATCCCACACAGACCATAACCGGGATGTCCCCGGCATGCTGTTTTGCCAGAGTGGCTACGCGCTTGCGCTGCTCCCGGGTCAGATAGGCGTAGCGTGCGGTTGACCCCAGGATGCCCATAGAATCAACCCGAGCATCTGTACGGCGGGAAAGCATATGGCTGAACCCCTTTTCATCCACGCCGCTGGCGGCTATTGGGGTTAATGGAAACGCCGATAACCGCTAAACATACCTGTTTCTCCTGAAGGATATTACTGCTGTTGTTCTTCGATGAGAGCAACGTCAAACCACAGGCCGGGCATCATTTTTTCCAGGCCGTCGGTCAGCATCTTCCCGGCTTCGTGCAGTTTTTCCAGCGGCATCTGCGGCAGGCTTTCCAGAATGAACCACATTTGCTGAGCGTCCACGCCCAGACGGGTTCTGATCCCCTGTCGCCAGTTCCAGCGGCGGCAGGTCACGCCGGTGTCATCACACCAGATAACCTCTCCTTGTGAAGGATATTCAACGGCCGTTTCACCCTCTTTGACGGTATCAAAAGGCTCTGTTCCGTTTGCCACAGCCAGACGTGGTGAACCCTGATAGGCAGAGATATTCTCCCCACCAACCGGTACGGCGTAGCGGAGACTCACGGCGTTATAAAGATCAACGATGGGATCGAGCGCGGGCATCGTTCCGTCACGTAATACGCGCTTACGTAACGCATCAGCTGAGCAAGGGGTGCGTTTAGGTTTAGCACCAAACTTTTGAAAAACGTCGGCCCAGGCTGCCAGATGAGATCCCGCCCATTCCGGTTCGCCGGCCAGAACGGCTTCACAGGCTTCCCGCAGCGCGATTTCTCCAGCGTCGGGATGAAGCACTGGCGCAGCTTTTACGCAGATACTGAGTGCCCGAAAACCTGGGGCAATACGATAAATTTCAGGGGCAATTGACGGAGAGACGGTTAACACGTGATAATCCTTTAATGACTAATTTATTCTATGATAATGACCGATGACCAAAAAAGTCAATTTAATGACCGATGCAAATGCTATCGTCAACACGGTGAATGAAGCCGTATCTCAGCGAATTAAACAGTATCGTAAGCAAAAGAAAATCTCCCTCGATGAACTCTCCCGTCGAGCCGGCGTCAGCAAGGGAGCGCTGGTTGAGATAGAAGGATGCCGGGCCAATCCCAGCATTGCTCTGTTATGCCGCCTGGCTACCGCGATGGGGGTTTCGGTGGCTGATTTTGTGGATGTCAGTTCCAAACCGACTGTGCATCTCATTGCTGAAGATGAGATCCCAGAATTGTGGGAAGGTGAAAAAGGCGGGAGAGCAAGACTGCTCGCAGGGTCGGGTGGGCCTGATATGACCGAGCTCTGGATGTGGGAAATGCAGCCGGGGGAAAAGTTTGCTTCACCGGGCCACACGGAAGGAACGCTTGAACTGTTTTATGTTCAGTCGGGCACGCTCACATTGGGGGTAAAGGACCATTTGTATCGGGTAAAAACCGGCTGTTCGGCAACGGCCAGAACGGACGTTCCTCATTTCTACGAAAACCAGGGGGAGAGCCCGCTGGTATTTATCATGACAGTACATGAGAAAACATCCTGAGTGTTTGCCCGGTATGCCTGTAGGGCTTGTCTCATCAAAGCAAGTTTGCAAGGAGTCGTTTAGTGGATAATCAGCATCTGCGTTTTACCCAAGGCCAGTTTACTGTCACAACCGATCCCGCCTTTTTTCAGCAGGAAGCCATTCACGATTACCTCTCGCAATCGTCCTGGGCGCCTGGCATTGATGCTGAAACGGTCAGAATATCAATCCAGAACAGCCTTTGTTTTGCGCTTCTGGATGGAACAAGACAAATCGGCTTCGCCCGTCTGGTCACCGACTATGCCACTTTTGGTTATTTGTGCGACGTCTACGTGCTGAACGAGTATCAGAAAAGTGGTCTTGGTCGTTGGCTGATTGAATGCTGTCACGCCCATCCCGTGATGTCACGCCTGCGACGGATAATGCTGGTAACCTCTAGCGCGCCCTGGCTATACCAGAAGCTGGGGTATAACCCATTGAACCAACCAGATTTTGTCTGGCAAATCAATCGACCCGATATTTATCGTAAACCCGGGCAAAAGTAAGACTATTTTTTGAGAGTAATGATAAATGTTAATCCGTAGGGCCCGTCCCTCTGATGCAGAAGAGCTTGCCATTTTAGCCGAACGCACCTTTAGAAAAACGTTTGAGGCGGGTAATACTCAGAAGGATATGGAGCTTCACTGCCAGGCAAGTTATTCAACAGATATTCAGTTGCAAGAAATCCTCAGAGAAGACTGGATTACATTAGTCTGCGAATACGAAAGCAAACTGATAGGGTATGCCCAACTGAGGTGGGAAGCATTTCCTCCCTGTGTAAATAGCATTCACGCCGGGGAAATCCTGTGTCTGTATATCGATGAACCTTATCATGGCAAAGGTTTTGCACAAGCGCTGATACACAAGTGCTTTGCTGAATTTGCGGCACAGGGATCGGATATTGTCTGGTTAGGTGTCTGGGAACATAACCCAAGGGCAATCTCTTTTTACCATAAGCTTGGGTTTACCGAGGTGGGTGAACATATCTTCCAGGTTGGGACAGATCCCCAGAGAGATATCATTATGAAACGCTCAACGGGTGTTAGCTGAACAAACATTACGACGTCCGCTCTGGCACACAGCAGGCGTGATCGACACCAGGAGACGTCACGCGCTAGCGGCTAAGCGTAGCGCCGGCTCGGAAAATCCCGGATGGCGGCGCGTGGCGCCTTATCCGGGCTACGCGGTTGTGCCACTCTTGTGCCGTTATTTTGCCGGGTGGCGGCTGCGCCTGACCCGGCCTACAAAAACAGGGCCGCCCGTACTCTTCTGGTGGCATGCCCCTGGCCCGCGCCTGCGCAGCGCCGCCGGGCTGTTACTGCGCCTGCTGCTGCGCTTGCGCCAGCTGGCGGACGATCGCCTCGCGCCGCGCATCCCCTTCCGGCAGCCGGGCCAGTAACGCCTGCAAGGCTGCCACGGCTTCGGGGTAATCTTCAT